>CAZCKF010000177.1:0-6898 GCA_964499155.1 uncultured Chitinophagaceae bacterium | reverse complement strand
ACAATTACATCTCCTAAACCCAAAAAATGTAGAATTATCAACGTATATTAAATACTCCCTCCCCTGCTGAATTCTTCCCCCGGTATCCGAATCTCACAGATCTTATTTAAAAAATAAAGCCATGAAAAGAATTATTCTTTTTCTGTCGGTTACTTTTTGTGCTGTTACAGTTTATTCACAAAGTATTGGAATCAATAATGATGCTTCAGCACCTGCTGCTTCCGCGATGCTGGATGTGAAGAGTAATAGCAAAGGGTTGTTAATACCACGTGTTGCGCTTACAGGATCCAATGATAATGTAACAGTCAATTCACCAATCGAATCATTGTTGATATACAACACTTCTACAGTTGTTGGTGTAAACGCAATTGAAGCAGGTTATTATTACTGGAAGGACGGAAAATGGAATCGGTTAGTGACTGATGCGATAAGCGCGTATACACCCTGGATGATTGGAGGGAATAACGCAACCACCGCATCGCATTTTCTCGGGACTGTAGATAATGCTGATTTGCGTTTTGGAGTTTTCAATCAATACGCTGGAAAATTTACAGCCAGTGGAAATATTTTTATAGGTTTTGGTAGTGGAGAAAATAATACTTCTGCTTCAGGTAATATAGCGATTGGTAAAGCAGCATTGAAAAATAATACTGCTTCCAGCAGAAGTATAGCAATTGGTGATTCTGCTTTGATGAATAACTCCGCTGGGTTTTCGGCGGATCACGGGAAGAATAACACAGCAATCGGTATACGATCATTGTATTCAAATACCGGGGGGTACGACAATACTGCCATTGGCTACAGCACGCTTGATAAGAATAGTTTTGGGCGGCTGAATACCGCAACGGGAAGTTTTGCCTTGTCGGAAAATACGTTGGGAAATGAAAATACGGCTGCAGGTTTTAAAGCCTTAAATAAAAACGCCGCAGGCAACTATAATACAGCAATAGGATCCAGGGCAATGGAAAATAATGCAGGCGGAGGATATAACGTAGGAATAGGCACCCAGTCCTTACTGACAAACGTTTCAGGTAGTGAGAATACTGGTGTAGGTGCTTTTTCGCTTTATCAAAATACGAGTGGATATAGCAATACTGGAACAGGAACGCATGCGTTATTTGAAAACACTACAGGCAATTACAATACAGCATCTGGTCACTGGTCTGTTGCAAACAACAGAACCGGGGAAGGAAATACTGCAATGGGAGCATTTTCACTTCACTTAAATACAACAGGTTCTTTAAATGTGGCTATTGGCAGTAATGCAATGCGTTACAATGGCGGGAAAAGTAACATAGTTGCTGTGGGCGATTCTGCGTTATACTCAAACGGTTTAACCAGTACTGCTCCCTGGGAAGGTTCGTACAATACTGCGATTGGATCCAAAGTGTTGCTTGCGAATACAATTGGATATGAAAATACCGGAGTGGGATTTAATGCACTACGTGCAAACAATACAGGAGTTGCCAACACCGCAATAGGATCAGGTTCACTCATTGCCAATACATCAGGTAATAACAATACTGCTGTTGGACGATCGTCACTTGCTGCAAATACAACAGGTGTTAATAATACAGCAGCAGGTTTTGATGCATTGTCTGCAAATACAACTGGCAGTCACAACCAGGCGTTTGGTTATCGCGCACTTGGTTCAAACACGACTGGAACAAGTAATGTCGCATTAGGTTATGACGCACTTTCTTCCAATACTACAGGTGAATTTAATTCAGCTACATGCCAACATGCTTTGGATGATAATACAATTGGCAATTTCTATTTCGAGTTTGTATTTTTTGTTTTGAGATCAATTACCTCCGGAAGTCATAATATCGGTATCGGAAACCAGGCACTTTTTTCAAATACGGTTGGTGGCACCAATGTAGCGATAGGAAGGGCAGCACTAAAAAGCAGTACCTCTACTCATAATATTATAGCAATTGGAGATTCTGCAATGTATAATACTATCGCAGGTGGTGATTTATCCACTATAAGTATTGGCTCCAAATCATTATTATCAAATACCACTGGCTCAAAAAATGTAGCTATCGGACAAGATGCACTTTTTTTAAATACAATTGGTTCTGACAATATCGCAATCGGAGAATCCGCATTGAAATGGAACAATGCAAATTTGAATATTGCAATCGGACATTCCTCGATGCATTTTAAAACGAACGGTGGACGAAATGTAGGAATAGGAAATAATACGCTAAATATTAACCCTGGTTCTGATAACGTTGCGGTTGGCCATGTTGCAATGTCAAGTAGCGAAGGCTCCTTCAATACTGGAATTGGATATAATGCCATGAGTGCACAAGATGGAGATTATAACACAGCAATAGGGTATAATACTGTTATTGGTGTAAGTGTTACACCTATTTCAAATGCAACTGCAATCGGGGCTCGTGCAAAATCTGATTGTCAGAATTGCTTGGTCTTAGGATCAGTTAATGGTGTTAATGGAGCAACCGGTAATGTAAATGTGGGCATTGGCAGAACCAATCCTGGTTTCCCATTAAATTTCGCCGACAGCCTTGGAAATAAAATTTCATTGTGGGGAAACACAGGTGCACACTATGGTTTCGGAGTTCAGTCCGGCCTTTTACAAATTCATACTGATTTAGCCTCATCTGATATAGTATTTGGTCACGGAAGCAGTGCTCCGTTCAATGAAACAATTCGATTCAAAGGGAATGGCAATGTTGGTATAGGAACTTCAGCACCCTCTCAGAAATTACATGTTGCAGGCAACATTTGTTACACAGGTTCTATCGCAGCATGTTCCGACATCCGATACAAAACCAATACAACACCACTTACAAATGCGCTTGCATCTGTTATGTCATTGCAACCTATTTATTACAACTGGAAGAAAGATGTATACACTGACAAAGGATTTACTGATGAAAGACAAATAGGTTTCTCTGCTCAGGAGATAGAAAAATTATTTCCAGAGTTAGTACAGACAGATGAAAATGGATACAAAGCAGTTGATTATTCAAGATTGACTCCTGTGTTGGTTCAGGCGCTAAAAGAGTTGGTGGAAAAATCTGAAACAGAGAAAACAAAATCGCAGGCACGAATTGAAAAACTGGAAACAGAACTGGGAATATTGAAAAAAATGGTGATGGAATTAAAAAGTAAGTCAGATGAATAATCAAACTAGCCGGTTAACATTATTCGCACCTCGACAGACTTTGTATGACATAGTTATCAACTTAATAATGAATCTTAGAACTAAATAACTATAACTCTTAACTTCTATCATCTAACAACCACATATATGCGACTAATCATACTAATGTTTCTTCTTTCTGTCCAACATCTATCAGCACAGAATGTTGGTATCGGAACAACCACACCCCGCGCTCCATTGAGTTTTCCCGGCACTACAGGACAAAAGATCATTTTATGGGATGATGGAAATGTTGGTGGAAATTATTACGGTGTAGGTGTTCAGGCGGGAGTACTACAAATACATTCCTATCAATCAACAGATGATATCGTTTTGGGTTTTGGGTCATCGTTAAACTTTACAGAGCGCATGCGTGTAAAGGGAAATGGTTTTGTGGGCATTGGTGTAATTAATCCAGGTTATCATCTCGATGTTGCAAACCGGATGCGCATACGCAGTGGGGGAAGCCTAACAAATACTGCAGGCATTTGGTTGAACAGAACAAATAATACCACCGAACAAACATTTTTCGGGGTTGAAAATGATAGCTGGGCTGGAATATATGCTCCAGGTCCAAATTTTAGTTTCGGTATGAATACAACGAATGGTAATGTAAAAATTATGGGGAGACTTGGTATTGGAACAGATAATCCG
Source organism: uncultured Chitinophagaceae bacterium (assembly GCA_964499155.1). Classification (GTDB taxonomy): domain Bacteria; phylum Bacteroidota; class Bacteroidia; order Chitinophagales; family Chitinophagaceae; genus CAZCKF01. The sequence goes on along the minus strand of CAZCKF010000177.1, from coordinate 3,069 downwards.
AATGCACCACTTACATTTCCGGCACAACTTGGCAAAAAAGTGACACTGTATCCAGGTGCGACAGGGGATGTTGGTTTGGCTGTACAGGGAAATTTATTGCAGATATATTCTGATAATCCAAATGCAGATATCGCATTTGGATACGATCAGGCAGGAACTATGACAGAAAGATTTCGTATGCGATCAACCGGTGCATTACGTATAAATGGAAATGCAGGTGCCCCTGGTCAGGTGTTGCAATCTAATGGCGATGGTGCTGCAACCAATTGGGTGTCTTCCACGAACACTTTATATTTTAATACAATTGAAGTTACAAGTACAACAGATTTAGAATTAACTCCTGGCCCAGCGAACACACAAATTCCAGGCATGAGTTATTCATTCTCAACCTCAGGTAATGCAAAAGTTGTTATTATGTACACCCTTCCCCTTTATACCGCTAGTTGTAGTTTTTGTGGGAATTCAACATTTTTAATTGACATCAATTATAATGGAAGTCGTGTTCAAAGAAATTTTGGACAGGTCTGCAACGGTTGCCTTGATAGTTTCAGCGGTAATAGAGTGTTAACCGTTGGGCCTGGAAATCATACAATCAGTTTATCAGCAGGTCAAACTGGAGGATCGAACGTTTGGATAGGGAATTGTTCAAATTGTCCTCGCGTTATGAGTATCCAAATAATACCTCAATAACAAACCGGAGGTAAGGTCCAAGATACAAGCGTACAAGGTCCAGGAAAGAACTAATAAAAAGAAAGTAAGGAAAGAATTAAAGATGAAACTCATCTCTCTTGAACCTTGAAAGTAAGATTGATTACCTAAAATTTTTTTGAAGAATATCAGTAATTGTATGATTGCTCGAACTAAAACCTCCAATCTCCAACCTCCAACCTCCAACCAAATTCTCTTTCGTAAATTAGATTTGTGCCAGACAAACTATTTGCCCAGGAGATCAACGGCCTGATCTTCGAATTCACGCGAGCACCTTCACTCGATACAGTTTACTATAATATTAAAGTGACTGAAGATGGCGTGTTGCATTCATTTACCATGAAGCAATGTTCTTATGGGTGGCAGTTGCTTGCATCCGGAATACATCCCCAGTTTATAAAAAATATGGAGGCCGAGCTGAATGCTGTGTTGGTGGAGCATGAGAGGAGTGTTTGAGAGAGAGGGGCGAGAGGCGAAAGGGCAACGGGCAACGGGCAAAAGGCAAAAGAAAAAAGACAAAGTATAAAGAGCAAAGCAAATCAAATATTAATTACGAGTAGCATCTTCGTCTAAGGTCACGAACAAATAATCACTCCTCGACCTAAATAACCTTTAACCTCCCACTTTCAACCTCCAACCTACTAGCTTGTTCATTTTTTTCATTGATAGAGGGATGAATTATTAAACAATTTCTGCGCGGCATACGAATTGTGTATCGGTAAGGAAAGCGTATGGCGAAGGCTGGGAAAAAGGCGGCAAAGAAGGGAACCAAAAAGAAGAACAAACTTGGAGTAAAAAATTCTTTGGTGAACAATATCAATGCAAAGAAGAAAAAAGGCACTTCGCGCAGCAAGAAGAAGTCGACTGTTTCGAAGAAGTCGTTCAAGCAAATGGAAGACAATTGGGGTAAAAAATAATTTTAAAAAACAAATTAGCATGAACAGCATTCACAACAATCAACCCGAAGACAACATTGATAATCTTTCAGGTGAAGAAGCGATTGAAAAAATGAAAGAGCTGGTTGGTAAAAACGATACTTGTTATTTCTGTACGCAATCATCAAATGGAGTTCCCATGCACGTAAGGCCAATGTCGGTGCAAAAATTTGATGATGATGGAAATTTCTGGTTCCTCAGTGCAAAGGATAGCAACAAGAACATGGAGATCAAAGATGACTCAACTGTGCAATTACTTTTCCAGGGATCCAAGCATTCAGATTTTCTTTCTGTTGTAGGCAGAGCAACTATTTCACATAATAAAGAAAAGATAAAGGAATTGTGGGAACCCATTGTGAAGACATGGTTCACCGAGGGTGTTGATGATCCTCGAATCAGCGTCATTCGCGTGCAACCTGAAAGCGGTTATTACTGGGATAATAAACATGGTAATGCAGTTGCGTTTGGAAAAATGTTGGTGGGAATGGCGATGGGGAAGACGCTTGATGATAGTATTGAAGGGAAGATAGCTCTATAGATAATTTTTTTTCCATTTCATTGACATAAGATATGTCACGCAAACCTGTCTGCCGGCAGGCAGGGCCGCAAACTTTTTTGTAGTTGCTGATCTTTCGGTTTCATGCAATTGGTGCCAGGCAACAGATGTTACAAAATCAAAATGCAACCTCTGCAAACTCGGTATGACATTAACTCTTCGAATAAGTATTCCAACAAATAATGAAAGGAATGTTGGACCTAATCAACCTCCAACCATCAACTTCCAACCTCCAACTATTACATCCTCCATCTATTTACATAGCCCAAAAGGGTTATCCTCTCCGGTTTTTTAAGTATGATTTTGTATATTCTCCGTTTTTTTTAATTGGAAAATCAATTTTATTCAGTTAATAATCGGGTTTATGCTAAAACGGGTTTTGATCAGTACATTTTTTATGTTGACTATCCTGCATTTGTTTTCCCAAAACGTGGGCATCAATACAACAACTCCGCGAGCGCCATTGAGCTTCGGTGGACCATTGGGACAACGAATTATATTTTTTGATGATGGCAATGCCGCAGGCCACAGTTACGGAATTGGTGTGCAGGCTGGGACATTACAATTGCATACCTATACAATTAATGATGATATAGTATTTGGATATGGATCTTCTGCAAATTTCACAGAGCGCATGCGTGTATCTGGAAATGGAAATATTGGAATTGGGACATCAACTCCAGAATTTTTACTTGATGTTGCAAACAGGATGCGACTGCGTCATGGAGGAGGCAATCAAACAGCAGGCATTTGGTTGAATCAATCAACTGGTAGTCCGCAGGCATTTATCGGAATGGAAGATGATACATGGGTGGGAATGTATGCATTGAATGCAGGTTGGAGTTTTGGAATGAATACAACAAATGGAGA
>CAZCKF010000176.1:0-6919 GCA_964499155.1 uncultured Chitinophagaceae bacterium | reverse complement strand
ATTTTGATCGCACCAGGTCTTATAAGCTGTGGTAATTTTTTTTCAAAAAACGATTTACATATTCTGTTGAAGTCCTCGATTGTCATTCCCTTAAAAAAATGTGTAAGAAATCTTTCCTTGACCAGGTTATTTGAAATTAATCCTGCACGCATCGCGATCAAATAGGGAGAGAGAAGGGTCATGCCCCGCAAATAAGCAGCATGACCCCGATGAAACTTCACCAGTTCAAGCATTGTATCCTTCGTGGTAATGGTGCCATCAAAATCAAAAAATGCAATACCCTTTTTCACAATTTTCTCTTTTTGAACAGAGGTTCTGGAATGGAAGTAATGATTGTCATAATGTATTTCCAAAACCATTTCACATAAATGACGTTGTTCTTGTTTTTTACTCCATTAAAAACCGCTTCGCCTACCTGCAGTGGCTGGGCAGTTAACATCGGCGGCAGTGATAAATGTTCAGTCATTTTTGTATTGACAAAACCTGGCAACACCGTCATCACATGCACGCCATCATGATATAACTTATTGCGCAGACCGGAGAGGTATGCTGTAAATCCAGCCTTGGCACTGCCATAGATATAATTACTTTGACGGCCACGATTGCCGGCAACAGAACTAATGCCGACGATTGTTCCCGTTTTGCGCGATGCATAATCAGCCGCAACAACATTCAAAATTGAAACCGGGCCTGTATAATTTGAATGGATCGTTTTTAGTGTTTCATCCAAATCGTTGATTACTTTTTCATTGTCATTCATATAACCTACCACACAAATGGTCACATCTGGTTTCGTTGGTAAAGAATCGTAAAAAAGCCTGTGAGATTTAAAATCGATTGCGTCGAAAAAATGTGTGGATGTTTGAACACCATAACGGATGTTGAGGTCTGTTACCAATGCATCAAACTGACCAGGATTTCGTCCGGCTAATTGAATATTATATTTTTCTGCAGCAAATTTTCTCGCGATGGCCGTTCCAATATCTGAAGCAGCGCCAAGAATAAGAACAGTGGGCATAGTAATCACGTTATTTTCAAGCGGCTCGCCTGTATTGAATTGATCGCGTTGTCGGGATTGTATTTTTTTACAATGGCAGCAAATTCTTCTGCGCGTGAATAACTTTTCCAGAAAGCTTCAGGCTTCATTCGCGCGTCTTTGGACAAATAAATTCTTCCGCCGAAGCTCAATACAATTTCATCCAGTTCATCAAGGAAATTGAATAATCCTTCTCGCACCGGAAAATCAAGCGCCAGCGTATATCCTTCCATTGGAAAAGCAATCAGGTCATCCTGTTTGCCAAAGATCTTTAATACAGCCAGGAAAGAACCAAGTCCTTCATCGCTGATCCGCTGCAGAATTTTTTCAAGTCCCTGTCTCGATTGCATTGGCAGGACAAACTGGTATTGAACAAAACCTTTTTTTCCGTAACCGCGATTCCAGTGCAATACTGCATCGAGCGGATAAAAAAATGGTTCGTACGAGATCACGTTGTTGACTTCGCGATTGATTGTTTTCGAGTAATAAATAAAATTGAACGCTTTGACCGAATATTGATTCAATACAAATGATGGAAGGTTGACAGGAAAATTGATCTGCCACTTTGATGGTAATTTAAGCGGATCGTTCTGTTTGGATTGAGGAAGCTCATTCAATTTCGCATGTTCTCCAAGCATCAGTATACTTCTTCCAAATTCCTTTCCTTTTTTCAGGCAATCTATCCAGGCAACGGAATATGTATAATGTTTGTATTCATCAAATAACTGAAGAACCTCATCAAGGTTTTTTGCCTTGATCTTCTTCTGTTTGATGTATGATGTTTCAATTTTTTTCAGCTTGAATTTCACTCGGGTAATGATACCAGTCAATCCCATTCCACCGCAGGTTGCCCAGAAAAGATCTGAATAGGATGATGGAGAACAGGTAATCGTTTGTCCATTTCCCAGCAACACATCCATATCAACAATGTGATTTGAAAAAGATCCATCCACATGATGATTTTTCCCATGAACATCACTCGCAACGGCGCCGCCAATGGTAATGAATTTTGTTCCTGGAGTAACTGGCAGAAACCAACCCGATGGAACGATCACTTCAAGTATTTGGTCGAGGGTAATACCAGACTGGCAATCGAAAATTCCGGTTTCGCGATCGAATCCCAGTATTTTATCAAACTTCAACGTAGAGATGGTATGAGATGCAAGCGAGGCATCGCCATAACAACGGCCATTGCCGCGTGCGATCGTCCCCTTTGCACCCTTTATTAATCCTGGAAGTTGCGTTACGTGAGTAAAACTTTTTTCATCAGACTCCATAACCGGGTAATTGCCCCAATTCGAAATTCTCTTCTGCATCATTTAAAAATGGTTATGTCTTTCAGGTAAATGATTATATAAAAACTGGCTATCCAGAGGATGATCGTTGCTTGAATGAAGCGGTCTTTGTAGAGGATTTTAGTGGGAGAACCAGAAGCGGCCTTCACATAAATGATTTGCAAATATCTGATAATTCCTGCCAATACGAAGAGACAGGTGTAATATAAACGGTAGGTCCCCATTCTTTGCAACACTTCAGGTGACATGGTGTACATGAAATAGGCTACTACAATTACTGCACATACGAGTGCCAGCAAAACATTCAGGAATTCAAGATTATAACCTTTGATCGATTTGCGCATGTCTGTACCTGAAGCAAGCTTTAAAAGAACATCATCGCGACGTTTTCCAATTGCCATGAATAATGCAAGCAGGAAGATCATAATGGTGAGCCATTCGGAAACGCCGACATGTGCAATGATGGCACCGCCCTTTACGCGCAACACGAATCCCACCGCAACAATGATGATATCTAAAATGGGAATGGTTTTTAAACCAAAAGAGTAACCAAGATTCAGGATAAAATAAATGCCCAGAATGAAAAGGAATTTTTCAGCAAGGTACCAGCCGATAAACATCCCGGAAATGATCAAAAGAATTGCAATTACAATCGCCGCACTTTTCGATACTGCCCCTGACGCAAGTGGTCTTTTCGATTTTTCCGGATGTTTCCGATCGTCCTCAATATCTCGGTAGTCATTTATTATATATATGGAGCTGGCCGTAAAACAAAACGCAAGAATGCCCAGAAAGAGCCGGGGATACTCCTCCCAATTTGTAAGCTGTCCCGAAAAAAACAGGGGAATCAGAAGGAATAGGTTTTTAGCCCAATCCCTGGGACGGAGTAACTTGATATACGCCACGATGGAAGAATTGATGGTGGCGCAAAAATATAATGAAAAGCGGGAACCCTATAGTATTGAGCCAAATAATATAACACGGATTTGATGGGGATTAAGCTAGGATTTCACGGATAGATAAGCGGCTGTTATTTCCATAGTTTCCCTTGTAATCTGACGGCTGGCATCTGCTTCTTCTTTTTGAAAAAGACCCCGGTTTGGAGCGCCCCAACCTGCCTGTCGGCAGGCAGGTCCAAACTCCAAAATCCAAAATCCAAAATCGTTTTCTATTTTGCCGCCCGAACCAGAAAAAATGAACCCATCCACCCCCACCGTCCCGGGTGAAACCAGGAGAAATCGTTTATTGTCAATCATCGAGATCGGGGTAATTGTGCTGCTTGCCTGTGTCCCGCTTTTTGTGACCTTTCCTTACCGCATCAATATTTTCCTTTCCTGGGAGGGTGCTTATCGAATGAGTGAGGGGCACCTGCCTTATCGTGATTTTGGCATGCCACTGGGTTACATGTTCTGGGTCGTTCCGGCCATGTTCTTTAAAATCTTCGGTGCCCAGTTAATTACACTCGTAAAAGCCCAGGTTTTGCTGAACATAATCTCAGGCCTTGCGTTTCGATCCATTTTGAAAAGCGTAAAAGTTCAACCTGGGATCCGGTTGCTTTCCGTTTTGGTCTATTGTCTTTCTTTCTCCTTTTTTAATTTCTGGCCCTGGTACAATCATACAGTGATCGTATATGAAATGATCGCGCTTGCTTTTGTGATGCGCGCGATTATGGCAGATCATAGGTTGAACTGGCTCATTCTTACAGCAGGTGCTTTTTTTACCGTTTGTTCTTTTTTTACAAAACAGGATGGAGGCGGATTGACCTTCATGCTCTGCGCCGCCCTTCTTTTTTACCAGGGTCTTTCAGATAAAAAATGGAAACCGTTGCTGGTGTATGTTATTGCTTTTTTTATTCTTCTTACCGCTTTCATTCTTCCACTGACCAAATACAGTTTCGGATATTGGTTCAATTATGGACAAGCACCGCATACTTCCCGTTTCTCAGCCTTTGATATTGTTGATGAATTCTTTTACAGTTCTCAATGGATTAAATTTTACCTGGTTGTGATTGCGCTGATCGTTTTTGCGCATTATAAATCATGGAGAGATCTGCAAATCAAAAAAAGAGATACTGTTTTTTTTCTACTCACCCTCGGAATATTGGTTGAAGCAGCAATCCTGCAGGTAACCAGTTACACTCCACCCGACGGCAATATTTTCTTTCACAGTTTTGCCTTTGCATTTATTCTTGATTTCATCGCAACAAGATTGCAATTCAATTTTTCTTTGACTAAAACTTTATCTGCAGGTATTCTTTGTGTACTGCTTTGGTGGAGTGGATCATACTGGAAATACATTCAGCGGGTTGCTGAACGTGTTTTACCGGCAGAACAGGTGCAGCAACCAGGGGGAGAAAATATGGTGAATCGAAAAACATTTGTGATACAGGATGATCATAAAGAAATTCCCATGTCCCAATGGACATTTACCAACCTCAGATCGTTTGAAAAAATTTACATGCCTGAGCCAACTGTCAGAGGCATTGAACGTGTGATGGCGATGGAAATAAGAAAAAAGCCTGGCTTGAAAGTTCTCAATATGACTGAACTCACTCCACTGGCTGCAGAAATGCCTTTTGAATTGGAAAAAAATCCTGCTTATCCATTATGGTTTCATCTCGGTGTTGGCATGTTCAATCGGGAAGCAAAGATGTTTGAAGAGCGAATCGTGAACAAACATTATGATCTGGTCCTTTTCGAATACATTCCTTATTTGAATAATTTTTATCCTTTTCGCGTGCGTGATTCACTTATGGTACATTACTCGAAAGTGGATTCATTCCCTCCACCACGACGAGGTGATGGCAGGGGACAGATTGAAGTTTATGTTCGTTGAACCTTCGCACTTTTTGGAATAAAAAAATTAATAAGCAGCATGCCGGCAACAAATCCACCGATGTGTGCTGCATAGGCAACTCCACCTGCTTCATCACCACCAAGCATTCCAAGACCGCTGATCACCTGGAACACGATCCAGATGCCAATGGCAACGATGGCTGTGACCTGCGTAACAAATCGAAGAATGAAAACAGTAACACGTCTCTTGGGAAATTTGATCATGTATGCGCCGAGTACACCAGATATCGCCCCAGATGCACCAAGGCTCGGAATAAGCATATTGTGACCGAGGTAATAAGTGGAATACACATGCGCAAGCGATGCAAGCAATCCGCACAACAAATAAAAAACGAGATAACGCATATGACCCAGGATGTTTTCGAGATTATCACCGAATATCCAGAGGTAAACAAGATTTCCAATCAGGTGCATCCATCCGCCATGCATAAACATGGAAGTGATCAGTGTTATCATTACTGGTTCCGGTGTATCACCCAATCCTGGCAACAAAAATTTATTTCCCGTGTAAGGGTCTGTGATATACCTGTCTGATGTAATCACATCTGTACCGGTAACAATCTCCTGGGGAACTGTCGAAAAGGCATATGTAAAAGCAGCATCATTGCCCGTACCCTGCAAAAAAACAAACACGAGAATGTTTATTGCAATCAGTATGTAATTGATGTACGGGGTTCGTGTACGGTCTGAGTTATCATCGCCTATTGGAAACAACATAGATGGAGATTTTTGATTTTGGATTTTGGATTTTGGATTTGCGAAGTGTCATTATAATTGAAATTTACCTAAAGGTCTCGAAGAGTTCCTCAAAAATTGTAATAAACTAATCCTGCTTTCCTTAACAAATCCTTTAATCCTGTTCTAATTAGCCTTAATTAGCGTTAATTAGCGCATGTATTTTCAGCAGTTCGCATCATTCATCCGCAAATACAAACTTGCCGAGCTGGCTTCAGAGGAATTACAATTTTTTAAATCGTTCAACCTTCCGCTATTAAGGCTGTATAGTGATCTGAATGACGATCAATTACTTCAGCTCACGATGCAAAATCTTGACACTTTTCTTAATACAGTTGAAAAAGGAACTGCACTTGAAACTGCAAAGGAAAATTTAAGAAAATGGCAGGAAAATGAAATCCCGAACCTGGATAAGAATGCTGTAACACTCACAGATATTACCACCATTTATTCCGGGCAGAAATATGCTTTGTGCAGTTTAATCATCGAATTCACAAAAGACGTCACCACCATAATTGCACTGATAAAAGAGCTCGACATTTACTATGCTACTGTACAACAGATGGCGGTGAGTATGTTGGAATCGATTCAAAAAGAACAACAAAATGTCTTGCTGGAAAGTGAAGAACGTTACAGGGATCTTTTTGATAATGCAAATGATCTTGTTCATTTTGCTACCCCGGAAGGAAAGTTGTTGTATGTAAACAATGCCTGGTTAAAAACACTTGGTTATTCGATGGAAGATTTGAAAGACAGGGAGGTGTATTCTATCATGCATGAAAAGGACCGGGGAAATTTTATGGAATATAGAGAGTCTGTTATAAAAGGTGTTATTCATAACTCACCCGTATCCGCCACTTTCATGGCAAAAAATGGAGAAGAAGTCATTGTTGAAGGATTTATCACTTGCAAATTCAGGGATGGCATCCCTCAATACACCCGTGCGATCCTGCGTAACATTTCCCTCAGAGTAAGCAATGAACAAAAATTACTTTATT
>CAZCKF010000175.1:0-6945 GCA_964499155.1 uncultured Chitinophagaceae bacterium | reverse complement strand
TGTAATAGCAGGAATTTGATCCCGTCCCAAGGATACATGCAACGCCCTTACTATGACCGCACAATGCTCTGGCAGCAGCCATGAGATCGTGATCCACCGACACTTTGCTTCCTTTAAAAACTTTTGAAACAGCTTTTTTTACCAGTCTGGCATTGTCGGGATTTGCACAACCTGTTCCATAATAGTGTACCTGGTCTATGTCGGCTTCCGCTTTTTTCAGTTCAGGTAAAAGTTCTTTTTGAATAATTTCTGTGATCTGATTACTGTTAAGGAAGTAGGGACTAATGCCCTGTGTAAATACAGTTTTGCTCCTGCGCCCGTTTTTGACGAGGCTCCATTCTGCCTTGGTGGCTCCACTATCTGCGATAAGCTTAACAGCCATGTAACAGGCTTTTATGATTTTTGAGAAATAAGGTCATACTAGACAGCGTTATAGATTTCTCCTATTTTTACGCTAATTAATCAACACGAATTAACGCCAATTCAAACTAATTGGCGCCAATTAGGCTTAATTAGCGTTAATTGGCGAAGGCTAACCTTAGAAAACATACATGAAGAATAAGAAACTACAAGTCTGGCTTCCCTTTATATTTTCCTGCGTTATGATTGCAGGAATGTTCTTTGGTTTCAGGCTTCATCAGCAAACGGGGGCGGCTGGCAATTTTTTCAAAACAGACAAACGCACCTCACTCCAGGAAGCGCTCGACCTCATCAAATTGCGCTATGTCGATAAGATTGGAATGGATTCATTGCAACAGGATGCGTTGAATGAAATGATGAATGAACTTGATCCGCATTCAATCTATATCCCTGCATCGAATTTGAAAGAAGTGAACGAAGACATCATCGGCAACTTCGAAGGCATTGGTGTGGAATTCAACATTTTCGGCGATACAGTTCACATTTTACATGTGGTGTCTGGCGGACCAAGTGACCAGGCCGGATTGCAAATCGGTGACCGCATCATTCGCGTGGATGATAAATCTGTTGTGAGCCGGACTATGTCGAGCACTGAGATCAAATCAAGAATTCGCGGTGATAAAGGATCGAAAGTAAAACTGACAGTGAAGCGTGGAAATGAATTCAAGGATATTCATATTACACGCGGTACTATTCCGCTTCCCTCCGTTGATGCTTACTACATGATGGATGCAACAACTGGATATATCAAGATCAATAAATTTTCAGAACAGACATACAAGGAATTCATGCGTGCCATGGAAACGCTTAAAGAACAGGGTTTGCAAAAACTTTTGCTTGACCTGCGTGGTAATGGTGGCGGACTGATGGGCGAAGCAGTTGCGATTGCAGATGAATTTCTAAGTGGAGATAAACTGGTCGTTTATACCGAGGGCACCAATGCTAACAAAAGGGAATACCGTTGCAGGAAGGAAGGAGTTTTCGAAACAGGTCCGGTTGCTGTTCTTGTTGATGAATTAACTGCAAGTGCAAGCGAAGTTGTTGCCGGTGCTTTGCAAGATTGGGATCGCGCAGAGATTGTGGGCAGAAGGACATTTGGTAAAGGACTCGTGCAGGAACAATATTCTCTCAGCGATGGATCTGCCATTCGTTTAACTGTTGCACGCTACTACACTCCTGTTGGAAGAAGTATTCAACGTCCATATGACAAGGGCCGCAAAGTGTACATGGAAGATATTTACGAACGATACCAGCATGGCGACATGATGCATGCTGATTCCAATAAAGTGTCGAATGGAAAAGTGTATATCACGCTCGGAAAAGATAAGGACACCGTTTATGGTGGTGGTGGTATACATCCTGATGAATTTGTTCCGGTCGACACAAGTATTTTACTCCGCAGTGTAACGAGGCTCTATCTCGATGGAAGTTTTAATAATTACGTCTACACCTACTACACGCAGAACCAGCATTTGTTCAACAAGTACAAATCACCAATGGACTTCGCACAAAACTATCATGATGTTGAAGATGCCTGGCATCAACTGGTGATCTACGCGATCAAAGATTCTATCTCTCTCGATAATACACCTCCACGCGAAAAAGAAATTATTCAAAAACGCATCAAGGCCTACCTGGCAAGATTTAAGTGGAGAACACAGGGATATTACGTGGTGTCGAATGCGACGGACCCGGTGGTGTTGAAGGCGGTGAGTGTGCTGAATTAGGGCAGTGGGCAGTGGTGAGTCGTGAGTGGTGAGTGGGCAGTAATAGTTCGTTATACCCTGATTAATTGGTGGAGATTTTTTTGTGTGAAAGGTGAATGGTGAAAAGTGAAATCTCCATTTAATAAATTGCTTGTAACGAAGCGACCATTTCACATTTCACTTTTGACTTTTCACAAAAAAAGCCCGTCTGTTGACAGGCTCTTAATTTATTGGTTAAGGTTTAATCAGCTATTTAATCAACTCTCTTGTCCAACAGCTCTCTCTTTTCTATTTTATAAGAATTGAACAATCCCAGTCCACCGCCAATTGCGATGAGTGCGAAATAGATCGCTGCGTTTTCATCGTCATGTCGACCTGCCTGATTAAAGACATAGAGATCGAGCATATAAGCAGCAAATAATCCGATGCCTGCACCGATGAGCAGTAGTGCCCATTTAAGGTTTCTGTATGGAGCGGGACGATTGGCAAATTCTTTTGGATTCATTCCTTTTTCGATCATAGCCAGGTTCTGGCGAGTCTTCAGGTAAACCACCCCGAAAATCATCGCGAAACCGCCTGCGAACAATGTGATTGGTATTAAAACTTCTGGGCCTTGCATAACTTGTTTTTTATTTTTTAAATGATGTTGTTTGCTTGTATACCAGATATGACTACGCATGGCGGAATCAGGTTACCGGAAAATTTGAAAAAATCTCAACCATTTGAGAATCAAGTAGATGAGTTTATTGTTTCAGGGTTTCTGGTTTCTGGGGCCTACTGCAAACCAGGGCTTCTTTGCTTTGAAGGTGATTTTTGGGAAGGATGAGCTCTCAAAAGGTCAAAAATCGACGCAGGATTAAGGGATTGGTAAAGGATTATAGGATACACTTTAAACTTAGTCTGTTATTAATTGAAATTTCCCTTTAGTCTTGAATCTTTTTACAGGATTAGAGGATTGGTTAAGGATTAGAGGATTCACTTTAAACTTAATCTGTTCGTACTTGACAACTTCCCTTGAGTCTTGAATCTCGAATCTTGAGTCTTGAGTCTTTTTAGGATTAAGGGATTGGTAAAGGATTATAGGATACACTTTAAACTTAAATCTGTTCTTACTTGAAACTTCCCTTTAGTCTCGAATCTTTTTACAGGATTAGAGGATTGGTTAAGGAGTAGAGGATTCACTTTAAACTTAATCTGTTCGTACTTGACAACTTCCCTTTAGTCTTGAATCTCGAATCTTGAGTCTTGAATCTTATTATCGAGTATTATTATTGTAACCTAAACATCAAAACCATAGTCTTATAGAGACCATGACCACCACCAATGAAGATTTCCTGGTCATCCAGCGTGTGCTGGGTGGAGATCAGCAGGCATATGCTGAACTGGTGGGACGTTATCAGAATTTTGTGTTTACGATGGCGCTTCGGTTTACGAAGAACCGGGAAGATGCGGAGGAGGTGGCCCAGGATTGTTTTGTAAAAGCTTACCGGGCACTGGCTGACTTTAAGGGCACGGCAAAGTTTACCACCTGGCTGTACACCATTGTGTACACAACCAGCGTTACATTCCTGCGAAAGAAAAAGATCGATGTGCATTCATTGGATAATGAGCATGTGTTTGAGCTCGCAGATAGCCAGGATTCAGGAATGCGCGCCAACCAGATAGAACAAAAATCTCGCGTGAACATGGTGAACGAAGCGATCAAAATGCTCAACCCGGATGATGCGCAGGTGATCACACTGTTTTATAAAGGTGAACAGACACTGGAAGAAATAGCACAGGTGCTGGGCATCGAAACAAATACGGCGAAAGTGCGGTTACACCGTGCACGAACGAGACTGAAAGAAAAAATGGAAACTTATTTTGCTCACGAAGTAAAAGACCTGCATTAAACTTTTTGTTATGCAACAAAATATTGAAACACGTTTGTGGGATTACATTGATGGAAATGCATCTGCAGAGGAAAGAACTGTTATCGAATTGCTGATCCGTGAAAATGCAGAATGGAAAGCGAAATACAACGAAGTGCTTGAAACACATCAATGGATGCAACAAGTGGATCTTGAAGAACCGTCCATGCGTTTCACCCGCAATGTGATGGAAGAAATTGCTAAATACAAAATTGCTCCTGCCACAAAAACATACATTAATGGCCGCATCATCTGGGGTATCGGGGGATTTTTTATTGCAATGATTGTTGGTCTTATCATTTACGTGGTTGGTCAAATCCAATGGGATGCAGCGGGAACTACCAACCTTCCCGTCGATCTTTCCAAGGTGAATGAAAGTGTCACGAATGTTTCTTCATGGTATAATAGTTCTTATGTCACTGTTTTTATTATGGTGAATATTGTGCTGGGATTTGTGTTGCTTGATAGATATCTCACTAACAAGAAGAAGAAACTCGAATAAGCTGTAAGCTAATAGCTATAGGCTTTAAGCTCATTTCTCCCGGCTTCGCCGACTGCTGTTTCCAATGATAGGGAATTAACCGTTACATTTTTTCACGTTCCCAGGTTCACTCACTCTGCTCGCCATTTCATAACACATAGTCGATAGAGATTTACATTAGACATTTTTAGAGTTTGGTAATTCTTTTCTTGTACGGAGGAGTTATTTAAGGATTGGAGTCTACGTGTTTTCCTATGCCCCACTATATGACTATGTGGTAAAACATAGGTGAGCGTTAGCGAACTCTAAGCCATTAACTTTGCGTCATGGATATCAAGAACAATATTCTGGAAACGATTGGCAACACGCCATTGATCAGGTTGAACAAGATCACGAAAAAAATTCCATGCATGGTGGCGGCCAAGGTTGATTATTTCAATCCTGGCAATTCGATCAAAGACCGAATGGCGGTGAAAATGATTGAAGTGGCTGAGAAGGAAGGGAAATTAAAACCTGGTGGAACCATCATCGAATGTACTTCCGGAAATACGGGAATGGGTCTCGCCATTGCTGCTGTGGTAAAAGGATACAAATGCATTTTTACAACGACCGATAAACAATCAAAAGAAAAAGCAGACATATTAAAAGCACTGGGTGCAGAAGTAATTGTTTGTCCCACCAATGTAGAGCCCGACGATCCCAAAAGTTATTATTCTGTTGCACGCAGGCTAAATAAAGAGATTCCGAATTCATTTCATTGCAACCAGTACGACAACCTGGCCAACAGGCTTGCGCATTATGAAACGACAGGACCAGAGATTTGGAACCAGACTGATGGAAAGATCACGCACCTGGTTGTTACTGCAGGTACTGGTGGTACTGTTACGGGGACTGCCATGTTTTTAAAAGAAAAAAATCCCAACATCCAGGTATGGGCAATCGATGTTTACGGATCATTGCTTACAAAATATTTCCGCACGGGTGAAATTGATATGAAGCAGGTGCATCCCTATATATCGGAAGGATTTGGTGAAGACTTTGTTCCGGATAATTATGACATGAGTGTGATCGATCACTTCGAACAGGTGACAGACAAGGATGGTGCGGTTATGGCGCGAAGGCTTGCAAAGGAGGAAGGAATTTTTTGCGGTTACAGTGCAGGTAGTTGCATCCAGGGACTTATGCAATTAAAGGACAGGCTGAAAAAAGATGATCTTGTTGTCTGCATATTTCATGACCACGGTAGCAGGTATGTAGCAAAAATTTACAACGATCAATGGATGATCGAGCGAGGTTTCCTTGATGTAAAAACATTCCGTGATATTGTCAGCAGTCGCGGTACAAAAAAACTTATTACTATCAATCCCGAACAAAGTGTTTCTGAAGCAGTGGAGCTAATGAAGAAATATGATATCGAACACATACCTGTCATGAATGGAAATGGTCCTGTCGGAGCGATCAGTGAAGGAGGATTGTTTCAAAAGATCTTTAACAACCCGGAAATCAAAAACGAACAGGTTCAGTCTGTGATCGAGCCGGCATTTCCCATTGTTGAATTTGAAACTCCATTGGAAAGATTAAGCACATTGATCAATAAAGAAAACGGAGCGGTGCTAGCGAAGGATGAGAAGGGGGATTTTCACATTGTGACTAAGTATGATGTTATACAGGCACTAGGTACATAAGAAGCCTATTAGTATTTGCTTCGAGCTGTGAGCCTCGAGCTGCGAGGGTTGCGAGTTGATGAAGAGCTTTGAGTACCTGGTTGATTGTTGAAATTTCCTGTGTTTTTGAAGATGTTATTTTGGAAGGCTCCTATGGAGACTTTTTGTTTTTTGTTTGATTCCTTGTTACAAAGAGAAGGCCCCGATGGGGCCGTTGTTATTTAAATAATTTTCTCTGCCTGGTAAACTATGGAAATGATAGACGCTTATCTATCCGTGAAATCCTAGTTTAATCTCACAAATCCGTGTTTACAATTGGAAGTTTCCTAAATGGGTTTCAGAGATTTTACACGAGACTTTAGACAAAAAATGCATCAATAATGATGCAACAAATAAAAATGGAAAGATTGTAATCCTTTAAGCTTCACCAATCCTGAAAATCCTACAATCTATCACCAGCCTCCTGCTAATTGTTACTTAGCAGGAGGGTATCGGACATCCGATTTGTTTCAAAGGATCTGGACGGTGATAGTTACAATTTTCGTACGGTGTCAACTGGGTTTTTCAATTGGACGGATTCAATTTGGTTTCTCCAGGACAAGGATCAAAAACAGGACTTTGGATTTGCCCTCATGGCTTTCGCCATTTGGACTTTGGGTTTTTCAAGGGATAAAAGAAGAAGTTGACTGATACTGGATTTTTCAAAGGTTTTTCTCAGGATCTGGATATTTTCTTAGGACGGTTTAACTCGGATACTGGAATGA
>CAZCKF010000174.1:0-6960 GCA_964499155.1 uncultured Chitinophagaceae bacterium | reverse complement strand
CAGGAATTGTTGCAGTAGCTGACATTGGAAATACAACATCTTCCATTGAGATCAAAAAAGCTTCATTATTAAGATGGCACAATCTCATTGAAGTAATAGGCATTCATGATGACCGCGCATCGGAATCAATCATGTTTTATAATGAAGTACTTGATAATTATTATAAATCGATATTAGACCAGGCACATACATTAACACCGCATGCACCATACTCAGTTGGAAAAAGAACATTTCAAATACTCAATCAGCTCACATCAGGCCAGGTAATTTCCATACATAACCAGGAGAGTGAGCATGAAGATTTATTATTTCAAAAGGGTGAAGGTGATTTCCGGAGATTATTTGATGCATTAAATATTCCACAAGGATCCATTAAAGCGACTGGAAAATCAAGTCTTCAATCCTTTCTTCCCTTTTTCAATAAATGGCAAACAATCCTGCTTGTTCATAATACCTACATGACCGATGATGACATAAACTGGATAAAAAATTATTCTGCAGGTGGTATTGAGCCAATTATTTGTCTCTGTCCAAATGCAAATAAATACATCGAAAATCAATTACCCCCGGTTGATAAATTCTATGATGCAGATCTCCACATTGTGATTGGCACCGACAGTCTTGCGAGCAATACGCAACTAAGTATTACATCGGAAATGCAAACTATTCACAAAACATTTCCCAAAATTCCGAAAGAAACTATTCTCAAATGGGCAACATATTCTGGCGCCAAAGCCCTGCGAATGGATGAATTAGGAACTTTTGAAAAAACGAAGAAACCGGGAATTGTTTTGATTGATGAAAATTTCAATAAAGCCACTCGAATTCTATAAAGAATATTACGAAGCCAATTTTGAAATCTTGAAATCTCGAAATCTTGAAATCATGATAATATCTCCCTCAGAACAGGCAATGTTTTAAGCGCCCCGAAATCCTGCAAATGCAATGAGTAATATCTCTCATAGGCATGCATCAACTTTCTCCTGAAATCGTGATTTAAACGAAGTTGTTCGAGTTCTGCAGGTTGCTGCACCTGGAGCAATTTCGCGGTGGTTTCCGCTTCTGCATCTTCAAGAAAATGAGGATGTGCGGGTTGCATTTCAGTGAAGTTTCCTTCCTGCAGATCCAAAATATTTTCTTCTGGTGTGTGATGATGATCGATCCTGAAACCAAAAAATACAGGCAGGTGTAAAAAAAAGAACAGCGGAAAATTCGCGGTTACCGATTCATTTGCAACATCGAGGTGAGTGAATGCATCTTCTGCGAAATAATAAAGTTCGGCATTGGCTTCAGGTTGTTTCAGGCATTTCGTCAGCAATTCAACCATGAAAAGTGCAACTGCATTATTAATCATGTTGCTGAAAATATGATTGTACAAATGCCCCCATTTAAACTCTTTGATCCTTTGAAGTTGTTTAAGGCTATTGTGATACACTACCAGGTCAAGAATGGCAGAGGGTTGAAAATATCCAGCCTTACCGGATGATTTTTTACTGTTTGTGCGGACCCCGTTAACCAGGTATGACTGAACTCCAAATTTTTCTGTAAGCATCAGCACGATCACGCTTGTCTCACCATATTTCACGGTACGTAAAACAATCCCACGTGTTGAGTGTACCATGATTAATTATTAATGATCACAATTTTTGCCGCAACTTTTTCTGTCTTCAAATCATCACTTACCAAAACAAGATATATACCTCCCGCAACCCTTCTTCCCTGGTAATCGCGACCGTTCCATACTGCCTGTCCTCCAAGTGCTCGTGACTGGTAGACCAATCTTCCATTCTGCTCGGTAATTTTCACAATGGCATTATTTACAAGCCCACGTATTGCGATTGATCCATTATAATTTGGGGGAACGGGATTGGGAAAAACAAGTACATCATTGTTTGTAAACCCACCCTCAGTTGCACTTCCACGGAAGGACATGATCCCATTCAACGTAGCAACATACACTTCACCGGTTTTTCCATCGATGGCAATGCTGCGAATCTCATTGCTTAACAGCGGACTGTTGGTTTCATTAAAATGCTCAATCACTTTTGAACCATCTGCATTCACAAGCCACAAACCATTTTTTGTACCCACCCATTTCCTGTCAGCTCCATCAACAGCAATCGCTCTCACTTCCTGGCCTTTAAATAAAAATCCTGCGAATGCACCTTCTTTTATGACAGGCCGGATACTTTCACAGCCAATTGAAGAAAAAATTTCCTGCGGACATTGTATGACACCGATACCATCGGAAGTCCCTAACCATAAAAATCCGCTCTTGTCTTTTGTTACTGTGAATACATCATTAGAAGGAAGGTTTCCACTTCCCACCCCGGTTCTCAAAATTTTCCACCTGTCGTCAGCTTCGTTCTCAATATCGGATCCATGATTGAAAACAATCAACCCGTTACCGAGAGGAGAAACAATCCATTTCTGGTCTGCATCATCAATGGTGATCTGTGATACTGCACGATCGGAAATTGGAAATGGAATAGAAAAACTCTTCCAAGTATTGTCAGATTTTCTAACGTGAAAATTTTGCGCAGCGCCATAATTGGATATCCATAAATTATTCGAAGCATCAAATGCCAGCCCGCTCACGCGATAACTTCCAGGATCACCAATCATCTGGCCAAGGGGAGAATTTTGTTTGTATATTTCAACCTCATTTTCACTAATGTTGATCAACCCTCCTCCAAATGATCCGGCCCAGATACTTCCATCACTTTGATCTGCTGCAACAGTAATTAGATCATAAACAGAATCAAAAACAGGAAAATTAAAACGATTGAAATTTGTCCATTCCCCGGATTTGAACCTGTAAACACCGTTAGGATTGAAAGTATAATTCCAATTGTCGTTGACAGCACCTGCAGTTGCATAAAAAATGCCATCATGCACAATCATTTCTCCGCTTGCAACAGATTCAGGAGAATTTAATTTGAATTGGGTATATCCATTTGTTTCAAAAACTGACAACCCGCCAAACTGGTCTGCTATCCATAACTCATTCCCACTTCGAACTCCTTTTCGTGGAAATGAAATGGCAGGAGGTTGCTGAACAATTTGAATAACCTGTGCTGTTGAATTAAGTATTACAATCCGGCTCTCTCCGGTTAATTTTCTTTCAGCAATGATCAATTCATTTCCTGAAGAATTAATACCGTTTACAGGCCATCCGTCAGCATAGAAAAATTGTATCGCTGCAAGCGAAAGAACAAACAAACTATCATTGCGAAGAAAAATTACTTTATCCTGAACAGTGGTTACTTCTCTTGTTGTTCCAAATGAAATGGTTGACCAATTTGATGCATCTGCATGGTTCACCCCATTTTTTGGAGCAGTTTTTAAGCCACTGTTTGTTGCAGCGAAATAATTCGATTGATTGGCTGTAAAACCATTTACCTGCAATTGTGTTCCTCCGGGCCCGATGAACCACGAATCTTTTATTTCCAGTTTTACTGGATCAACAACAACAATCCCAAGCCCGGTTGATAAAAAAAACAATCCATCAACTGCAGAAATATTAAAAACAGTTTTATCACCAATTATGTTATCTCTTTTCAGGTCCGGAATATTGATTACTTCTCCATTTTTAATAATATCAAGATTGCTGTTTGTGTATGCTATTAGTAAAACATCATTGCTGACATCGTATTCAATTGCCGACACACCCGTTTCACTTAACCCTGCAATACGGCTGAGTCTTGTAGTACTGCGATCTGAGCGATCAACATAAAACAAACTATATGGTGTTGCTGCATAAGCACGGTCTGGTGTTATGGCCACATCGATCACACTATGATAGGGCAAGTGCTCTCGCCATGATCCAATTGGTGGGATTGCATTCTGGGCGAAACAAACGCCACGGAGTACCAACGCTAACAAAAACGCCCTGCGCATTTGTAAATTTAAGCCGTACTGCTCATGCCTGATCCACAATTCGTGTTTGCCCTGCGAATTACAATTGCGATGCAGAAAGCTGTGAATTACGAGCGTAAGTACTCCGGGAAGATTCGCCTCTCGCTTCTCGCTTTTCTTAACCCTCTTCCTCTTTCTCTTTCTCCTTCTCATTCTCCCTCCCTTAGCTTTGCGCCTCTATGTGGAGATACCTTGGCCAGTTTATTCTGAAATATCGCCTGCCCTTACTTATACTGTTTGGAATTGTAACTGCATTCATGGTTTATCGTGGGTTAAAAGTGCAGATGAGTTATGAATTCGGACGTGCTATTCCGGTTGATCATCCGAAACACATTGCCTACCAGGAATTCAAGAAAAAATTTGGTGAAGATGGAAATCTGGTTGTTGTTGGTTTTGTAACGAAAGATTTGTTCCAACAAAAAACTTTCAACAGTTATTATGAATTGCAACGTGATCTTCGAAGACAGTCCGGTGTTCAGGATGTTATTTCAGTCGCCACAGCAATGAACCTGGGAAAGGACACCACAGGGGAAAAACTCAGAGCCGATTTAATTTTTCCTGATACTACTCTTGCGCAGTCACAGATTGATTCATTAAAAAATATTTTTTTTAGCCTGCCATTTTACCGCGGCGTTCTTTACAACCCCGAATCCAATGCATGGTTAATGGGTATTCGCGTAGATCGCAATGTGCTCAATTCAAAAGCACGTACAGGAGTTGTAAATACCATCGAGGATAAGGTCCTGCAATTTTCTGCCGCTAACAATATCAGCACGCATCTCAGTGGTCTTCCCTACATAAGAACAGCTCTTTCCACGCGTATTTCCAATGAAATGAAGTGGTTCCTGGTGATGTCGATTGTTTTATCTGCTGTAATCCTGCTCCTTTTTTTCCGGTCATTCAGTGCAATGATTTTATCACTGGGTGTTGTGATCATTGGCGTTTTCTGGAGTCTTGGTATTATGCACATGTTTGGTTACAAGATCACACTACTTACTGCATTGATCCCTCCGCTGATCGTTGTGATCGGAATTCCCAATTGTATTTATTTTTTGAATAAATATCATACAGCATACCAGGACAGCGGAGATAAAAAAGCTGCACTCGTCCTCATGGTGGAAAGAATGGGAATTGTAACGCTGTTTTGCAATGTGGCAGCAGCCATTGGCTTTGCTGTATTTGCACTTACGCGCAGCCAGATATTGCAGGAGTTTGGAGTGATTGCAGGCATCAACATCATTGCATTGTTCTTTATTTCACTGGTTCTTATTCCGGCAATCCTGAGTTATTTACCTGCTCCTGGAAAAACCCAAACAAAATATTTGCACAGTCCTCGTTTGCATCGCTGGCTCGACAGGCTTGAGCGTTGGTCTCTCAATCACCGGAAATTAATTTATGTTATTACAACAGTGATTGTAATAATATCAGGATTCGGCATTGCACGTTTTCAGAGTGTTGGTTATATCGTTGATGATCTTCCAAAAACGGACAAACTATATACAGACTTGAAATTTTTTGAGCAAAATTTCCAGGGAATCATGCCACTGGAAATCATTGTTGATACCAAAAAGAAGTATGGTGTTTCAAGAAATTTGCAGAACCTCAACAAAATTGATTCTCTTTCTGAATACATCAACTCAATGCCTTCGATTGCAAGACCTTTAAGCATTGTTGACGGGTTAAAATTTGCGAAGCAGGCTTTTTTTGATGGAGACAGCGTTCATTATACAATGCCGGCAGAATATGATTTGCCCGCTCTTTCTCAATACCTGACCATGCGAGCTGACACAACGCAAAAGCCAAATGCA
The DNA here is from genome assembly GCA_964499155.1 of uncultured Chitinophagaceae bacterium. Lineage (GTDB taxonomy): Bacteria > Bacteroidota > Bacteroidia > Chitinophagales > Chitinophagaceae > CAZCKF01. The sequence goes on along the minus strand of CAZCKF010000174.1, from coordinate 1,234 downwards.
TTTGCAAGGGTGGTGTCTTCATTTATGGACAGCAGCCGACAGCAGGCGAGGATCAGTGTTAATATGGAAGACGTTGGAAGTAAAAGACTTCCTGCCATTCTAGACAGCATCCAGGGAAAGGCAGATGCACTTTTCCCTCCTGCACAATATAATGTTCAACTGACAGGTACAAGCGTAACATTTCTTGAGGGTACGAGCTACATTATCAACGGATTGAAAGAAAGTATTTTCTGGGCTTTCCTGCTCATCGCACTCTGCATGCTCTACCTGTTCAAATCATTCCGGATCCTTATCTGTTCGCTCATTCCGAATCTGATTCCACTTGTTGTTACTGCAGGCTTAATGGGATGGGTTGGCGTTCCTTTAAAGCCATCAACTGTATTGATTTTCAGTGTCGCACTTGGAATAGCTATCGACATAACCATCCGTTTTCTTGTTAATTACAAACAGGAATTGCCATTGTATAATTATGACCTTAAACAAACAGTGATCGAAACGATCCACAGTACCGGATTGAGTATTATTTATACCTCGCTTGTCCTCATCGCAGGCTTCGTCATTTTTTGCTTTTCTGGATTTGGAGGTACAAAAGCACTTGGATGGCTTACTTCCCTGACGTTGGTGACAGCGACTGTTACAAATCTTGTGTTACTGCCCGCCTTATTAATCACCATGGTAAGATTCAGAAAATAGACAATTCCCCTATTTTCGTGCAGCTTATTGAATCAACCATTTGTCCATTTAATAGGTAGTTTGTGTAGCTTAATTACCGTTAATAACTATTCTGTACCCCCTGCAAACCGATCAAAGGCTTTATTTCAAACATAAAAATCACATGCACATGAGGAAACTGTTACTGGTTTTTCTAACAGTTGTGCTTTCTATCAGCCAACTGTTAGCCCAACGCACAGTTACCGGAAAAGTAACTGACCAGCAGGGCAACCCCATTCCGAATGTATCAGTGCTTGTTAAGAACACAAGTTCTGGTACTGTTACAAACTCGGAAGGAAACTACACGCTTACTGTTCCGGAAAATGCGAAAACACTTGTTTTTTCTGCTGTGGATCTAACAACACAGGAGATTGACATTGGATCTCAAACAACCATCAATGCAACATTACGTCCAAGTGAAAGTCTCATGCAGGAAGTAGTTGTTGTTGGTTATGGTACTCAAAGAAGAAAAGAAATTACAGGCAATGTTGCTCAAATCTCAGGAACCAAATTGAAGGATGTT
>CAZCKF010000173.1:0-6975 GCA_964499155.1 uncultured Chitinophagaceae bacterium | reverse complement strand
GAAGGGTACAAATTATCTGATCCTGAAATTGGGATCGGGTCACAGGAAATGATACGCCAGCATGGTTTCGCCATACAATGCCGGATTACAACAGAAGATCCTGAAAATGATTTTAAGCCCGATTATGGAACAGTGCTCGCGTACCGAAGTGCAGAAGGATTTGGTATCAGGCTGGATGAAGGAAGCGTTTACAGCGGGGTGAAGATTTCTCCATTTTTTGATTCACTCCTGGTAAAGGTTACAGCGCACTCGAACAACATTACTGATTCAACACGCAAGCTAAAAAGAGCATTGCGTGAATTCAGGATACGAGGAGTTAAAACCAATATTCGCTTCCTGCTGAATATATTGAACACAGAAGACTTTATAAGTGGAAATACAACAGTCAATTTTCTTCAGCAGCATCCGGAAATATTTACTTACAACAAACCAAAAGATCGTGGCACACGCATTTTAAAATATCTCGGCGAAATAACAGTGAATGGTCATCCTGATGTTCGCAATCCCGATCCCCATAAAAAATTTGAAAAACCTATTCTGCCTCCATTTGATTACAATAAACCCATTCCTGGTGGTACGAAGCAGATGCTGGATCAAATGGGTCCTGAAGCTTTGTGTAACTGGGTTTTGAATGTAAAAAAAATTCACTACACAGATACAACTTACAGGGATGCTCATCAATCCTTGCTTGCTACCCGCGTAAGAACAATAGACATTTTAAAATCAGCATCATCTTTCGCGCAGCACTTCCCGCAAACTTTCAGCATGGAAGTATGGGGCGGTGCAACGTTTGACGTTTGCCTCCGATTTTTATACGAAGATCCATGGGAGAGACTGAAACTGATCCGGAAGTCAATTCCCAACATCATGCTTCAAATGTTGTTGCGCGGTGCAAACGCTGTTGGATACAAAGCGTATCCCGATAACCTCGTAGAAACATTTGTTGAAAAAAGCTGGGAGAATGGAATTGATGTGTTCCGCATTTTTGATTCACTCAACTGGATGCCGAATATGGAAACGAGTATCCAGGCCGTCAGGAATAAAACAAGAGGCATTGCAGAAGTGGCCATGTGTTATTCCGGGGATATCCAGGATCCACAAAGAACCAAGTATACACTGCAGTATTATAAAGATTTTGCAAAGCAAATAGAAAACAGTGGTGCGCATATGCTGGCGATCAAAGACATGAGCGGGCTGCTGAAACCAAATGCCGCGTATGAATTGATCAGTGAATTGAAACAGCATGTAAAAATTCCCATTCATTTACATACACACGATACATCTTCACTCCAATCTGCGATGTATTTGAAAGCGATCGAAGCAAATGTTGATATTGTAGACTGCGCAATAGGCGCGGTTTCGGGATTAACATCACAACCTAATTTTAATGCTGTTGTTGAAATGATGCGTTTTCATGAACGAGAACTTCCTTACGACATTGATATATTGAATCAGCATTCAACATATTGGGAAGCTGTACGCGAATATTATTATCCATTTGAAAGTGGTTTGAAAGCCAGCAGTGCAGAGGTCTATACGCATGAAATACCTGGGGGACAATATTCCAATTTAAAACCGCAGGCTACATCACTTGGCCTGGGTGAAAAAATGGAGGATATTAAAAAAGCATATAAAGAAGTAAATGATTTGTTTGGCGACATTATTAAAGTCACACCGAGTTCCAAAGTAGTGGGTGACATGGCACTTTTCATGGTTACAAATGGATTGACAAAGGATGATGTGTATACAAAAGGAGCGCAACTTTCATTTCCTGAATCCGTACAATCATTTTTCAAAGGAGATATTGGACAGCCTGTCGGTGGTTTCGATCCAGAATTACAAAGGATTATTTTAAAAGGAATTCAACCTTACAAGGGAAGGCCGAATGAACATTTAAAGCCAATAGATTTTGATAAGGAAATGGAAAAGTTCCTGGAAAAATTCGGTGAAGGAAGTTTCACAGACCTGTTATCCTGGTTGCTTTATCCAAAGGTGTACGAAGACACGCGCAAAAAAATTGATGAATATGGAGACGTTTGGCACATCCCTACTCCTGCATTTTTTTATGGACTGAAAGAGGATGAAGAATTGATCATAGAAATTGATCGAGGTAAATCCATCCTCGTGCGTTTTTTATCCATGAGCGATCCTGATATTGATGGAAAGCGAAAGGTTTTCATGAGGCTTAACGGTCAGACAAGGATCATTGAAGTATCTGATAAGGGCGCCGCAGTTACAAGAAAACAAAACGCAAAAGTTGACCGGAACAATTCCAAACAAATCGGATCACCATTGCAGGGGCTTCTTTCCAAAATATTGGTAAAAGAGGGCGATGCTGTAAAAACAAATCAACCACTTTTTATTATCGAGGCCATGAAAATGGAATCAACCATCACCGCTACCTGTGAATGCACCATCGAGAAAGTAGTCCTTCCCGATGGCACACTCGTCCAGGCTGACGACCTTGTAATAGTGCTAACGTAACCAACATACTCCGCTACGAAGCCAATCTTGAAATCTTGAAATTTTAAACGACTCCCGCCAATTCCAAACTCCTCCTCTTCACCCTCCTTGTTTCAATCTCTTCGATAATCCCATCTGGCCATGCAATCAGGGACACGTTTTCATTTTCGAGCCAGGTTGCTGTGTGAAGTTTTTCAAAATGGATCACACCAACAACATATTGCCGGTCACGGTTACTGTGATATGCTTCAAGCCATTCAAAATCATCCCGGTCAATGTTGTCCCAATCATCAAAGCTTACATAGCATTTAATGTAAAAATCATTGGTTACAACGGCAGGTGAAAGTCCAAGCTTCCTGTATTCGTATTTGTAGCCGTAACGCAGGGCTGAAATATCACTTAAAACAGCAGATGATGTCGGGAACCTTCCGGCTCCTTTGCCATACAAAAACTGTTTATCAGAAAGCGTGGACTCGATCACCACACCATTGTATTCGTTTTTGACATGAAATAACTGGCTGCTCTCCTCGATGAATTGTGGAAGAACAAAGGCAGAAACATCACCAGAATTTAACCTGCGAGCCTGAGCGATCAGCCTGACCTTATAATTCTTTTCATCAGCAAAAGATGAATCAGCCACATGCAATTGTGTAATTCCCTTGTATAAAATTTGAGAGGGGTGACTAATGATTCCGTATGCGTGGGCAAGCAGGATGGTCAATTTGTTCGCAGCATCCGTACCATTTACATCGAGCGAGGGATTGCTTTCTGCAAATCCAAGTTGTTGTGCCTTCAGCAATGCTTCTTTATAATCATATCCATCCTCGTTGATGCGTGTCAGAATATAATTCGTAGATCCGTTGACAACACCGCAAATACCACGAAGCAGGTCATTGTCATAATATTCTTCAAGATTGCGAATTACAGGGATACTTCCACACACTGCAGCCTCATATAAAAAAGGTGAACCAAATTCCTGTTGCAGTGCAAGCAATTCAGGTAAATGTTCTGCAATCAATTTTTTGTTCGCACTCACCACTGACTTGCCATTTTTTAATGCCGTTGATACAATGTGGAAAGCCGTATCTGCATCATCGATCAATTCCACAATAACATTTATATCAGGATCATTCAAAACAAGGTTAGCGTCTGTGGTGAAAAGTTCAGTTGGAGCATCTCTCTTCTTCCAGTCATTTTTAATACAAACTTTCTTTACAGCAGCATTCAGCGTGGGTGTTTTTTGCAACACCTGGTAAATGCCTTCACCTACAACGCCAAAACCAAAAAGGCCTATGGTCAATTTTTTTTGTGACATTATTCTACGGGTTGAAATTGTTGAGTAAATGAGCGCACAGTTGTTTTCTCTGAGATGTTATCCAATGCCTGTTTGACATCCCTGATCAGGTCTTCGGCATTTTCAAGACCCACAGAAAGTCGAACAAGACTATCTGCAACGCCTGCTGCTCTTCTTTTTTCCTGCGGGATGGATTTATGCGTCATGGAAGCAGGATGGCAAAGCAAACTTTTTACACCACCGAGACTTTCCGCCAGTTTAAAATATTGGGTTGAGGTAACGAATGCAGTCGCTGCTTCTGCTGTATCATTTTTTAAAGTGAAAGAAACAATGCCTCCAAAACCAGTGGCTTGTTTTTTTGCAATGTCATGATTCTGATGATTGGGAAGACCAGGATAGAATACCTGTTCTACTGTTGGATGAGTTTCTAAAAATTCAGCTACTTGCTGTGCATTGATACAATGCTGACGAACTCTTAATTCGAGTGTTTCAATACCACGTATAACAAGCCAGCTATCAAAAGGAGACAGGATAGCACCGCTGGCATTTTGAATGAAGCGAAGTTGCTCACCAACCCTTTTATCTTTTGCGACTACAAGTCCTGCAATCAGGTCACTATGGCCACCCAAATATTTTGTAGCTGAATGAACCACGATATCCGCACCAAGCGTGATCGGTTGCTGCAGTGCAGGGGATGCAAAAGTATTGTCAACGCAAAGCAGGCAGCCATGTGCTTTTGCAATGCGTGCGATGGCTGAGATATCCGATACTTTCAGTGTTGGGTTTGTCGGCGTTTCGATCCAGATCAGTTTTGTTTTTGGTGTCAACGCTTCGAATACGTTTTCTGCTGAAGTACTATCTACATAATTGACAGTGATTCCGAACTTGGAATATATCTGTGTAAATAATCTGAATGCTCCACCATAGATATCATCAACAGCAAGGATCTCATCTCCGCTTTGCAGAAGTTTCACAACTGCATCAATTGCAGCAAGGCCGCTGCCGAAAGCAATACCAGTTTCTCCTTTCTCAAGGGTTGCAATCAATTGTTCAAGTGCGGCGCGCGTAGGATTTCCTGTACGCGCATAATCATATCCTTTGTTTACCCCTGGGGCTTCCTGTACAAATGTGGATGTCTGGTAAATAGGAACTGAAATAGAACCTGTCAATGGATCAACAGGAATGCTGTGGATCAGGGTTGTTGCGTTACTCATCTTTCTGATTTTTTAAACATGATGAAAAGTTGTTAAACATTCATCACTATCAGGAAAGAGAGGAAGTAAGCCTACAATTAGCGTTAATTAGCTAAAATTAGCGCCAATTAGCGCTAATAAAAAAGCTCTTCTGAAAGTCAGAAGAGCTTGTATATTTTTTAGGGTATGTAAGCTGTATTCTGACTTATCGGTCCAGACGATTCGTCTGGATGGTATTGGCACCTTACTACAAATAAAATCTGTAACAGGTTGTCAAGGCTTCATCGGGCCATATCCCTCTGCCTTTCTTGATAAGTGATGTAAAGAACTAGTTCAAAGATAGGGACCTAAATTAAATCAACAACTTTTCTTAGAAAATATTTTCACCCGAACGCAAACATCTGTTAGGAAAGGGTTCAAGCTTCATGCTTCAGGCTTCAGGAAAAGCTTTAAGCTGAAACTGGATTTTAAATTGAAGATTAATTTTTACACCTCATCAACCGTTGATTCGCTGTTGAATTTGAAATGACATTTTTGGTCTTCAAATTTTAAAGCTATTATTTAAGTAAACTTCGCGACTAGTAATGCAATCCAAAATCCAATCCCGATAGCTATCGGGACAAAAATCCAAAATTTCTAATGGTGAGAAAGTATTCTCTAATTTACCTATTGCCTGAAAAGTAGAAGAGGCCACTTCTTAATGATGTGGCCTCTTCGGTCTGTAGGAGTGAGAGTAAGCTTCTTATTGTTGTGTCGCTGTCGCTGTTACTTGTATATCAACTTTGTTGCCAGAATACGAAGAAACCTTTAATTTATTTGATGATTTTGCTTTCGCTTTAACATCAACCTCGTCTGTTGGTTGTACAAATGCAATTGCAGGGTCTGCATCATTGAATTTGCAGCCGAGACAAACCTGTAATTGATTTGCATCTCTGTCAAAGATCAATGTTCCTTCAGCAACACTTTTTCCTTCTGCTGTTTTTTGTGCAGGCACTTTATACACTGCAGGAGATTTTCTAAGATGCGCTTTAATGGTTCCTTCAGGTAGTCCGGATACATACACGATGCCTTTGTTTACTTCATCCTGCGTGATAGTAACATTTAATGCTTCACCATTTTTTCCTGTAACCTGGAATGATCCAAGTGCAGGAAATATTTTTTCAATGGTTAAAGGTGCAGGCATCGGCAGCAACTTGTATTTTGATTCAGTGGTGGAAGTAATTTGTGTTTCTGCTGTTGGCTCTTTAATAACATCAGTCTGAGCCATAGCTGAAAATGAGAACAGGGTAATAATACCGGCAAGGATTGCGGTCTTTTTCATAAGTCTGCTTTTTGTTTTTTGAAAATCGGTCACTCTCGTCGCCTCTACTGTCAATACTGTGCCAGAGTTGATTTTTTGTGGAAGTTTTTGAGCAAATAAAAAAGGAACTCTTTCGAGTCCCTTCTACTTTATAGTTGTGTTCGGCTATTTCATACGATAACCTATTGATATACCGAAGCCTGTGTTTTTTCCTTCACCCGTATTTTGTCCATTGAATGTTGCATTGTTATTCACAAGGCCGAGTTGAGTATTCAATTGAATTCCCACTCTTTTTCCGAATTCATAACCTGCCAGGATATTCAAACCTGCATCAAACGGCTTGTAGTGAAATGGTGTTCTCTGTACATCAGTAGCCGACACATTTTTATTGAAATCAACGTCATAATTAGTTCCGTTTACATCCGCTGTTCCACCAATTCCATATCCAACATATGGTCCTGCACCCATTACCAATCTGCCACTTCCCAATCTTGATTTGTAAACAACATTCAATGGTACTTCAATGTAATTCAGTTTTACATTTCCATTCCATGTATTGCCCATGTAACTATAATTTGAAACACTGGCTCCCTTCTGCGAATAAAAAACTCCAGGTTGAATATAGATCGTGCTTGTTATAGGGAAATCCGCAGTCAAACCTGCATGAAAACCTGTTTGAATTTCATTTTCCATTTTATTTCCATCATCATCATCTCCAACGATGT
>CAZCKF010000172.1:2908-6978 GCA_964499155.1 uncultured Chitinophagaceae bacterium | reverse complement strand
CTAGTCCACTGAAGTTGATGCACAGGAAGGAACAGTGTCCAGCCTTCGCCAGATGAACCAGCCAGATACATCTGGATACCTCGTGGATATTCTGGATGTTGATGAATTCAAAAAAATTGCACCCATTCTTTCAAAAGAATTCGGGATATCTCCATTCCTGATCACGCGCAAACATGCATGGTTGTATAAAAACGGCTGGAGAAAAGATAAGAAAGCTCGCGAAGCATTGATGCCGGTTTCGGTTGACATGTATTTGTACAACATCGCAAGGAGACAGGGAAAAATAACCGGAGGAATAGAGAACACCGACGACCAGTACAGGATGATGCAGGAAGTAATGCGATATGCATGGAAACCTGAAAACATTTCTGAACAATATGATGGGGAAGAAAAATTATTAGCAGCCTACAACAACGCTGATTTTGAAGCAATCGAAAAAATATCGTCTACCTTTTCATCCATTGAACGTGAAATTCTTCTTGTTCGAAGGAATCTCAACATGATGCAAAGGATCAAAGCATTATCATTACAGGCTTCAAGTTTCTTTGCTGTGGGTGTATCTCATTTAAGCGGGCAAAATGGATTGATCGCCATGCTCAGGCAGGCTGGATATACCATGACACCTGTATTTTCCGATAAAAAAATTCTTCCGGAATCGTATCAGTACAATCCTGTTTCTTTTTCATGGTATCCAGTAAGCACAAAACATTTTATTGCTTCAATGCCTGGCGCAACTATAGATGTTCATCCATATGGAGATCGTATCCCGGTTACAATATGTACGGATGCAGGCACAGGAATTTCTTATTCGATATCCTGTTTTGATGTTACAGCCACCCTGTCTGCTGACAGCATAGTAAATGCATTTTCAAATCGATTTATTGCAGGTAGGAATGTTAAGCCAGAATCTCTCGTACAAAAATATTTTACAGCTCCTGTAAAAAATGACCTCTTCAATGACGATGTAAGGAAATTTTATGAATCACTTGATCTGAATGAAGCAACAGCATTCGTTGAGTCTTCTAATCGTTCTTCAACAACTGAAACAAAATCGCAGCCAGTAAACCACCGATAATGGGTCCGATGATCGGGATCCAACTGTAATTCCAGTCACTGTTTTTCTTTCCCAGAGGTAAAATAGCATGCATGATGCGCGGGCCAAGATCTCTCGCGGGGTTAATGGCGTAACCTGTTGGACCGCCAAACGATAAACCTATGCCTAGTACAAGAAGTGCAACAGGTAATGCATCGAGTGCACCCAAACTATTGGCAGGAGAAACTATATAAAGAACAGCGAGAACAAATATTAAAGATGCTATTGTTTCAGTAATTACATTTTGCGTACTGTTCCTGATAGCAGGACCCGTTGAGAATACGGCCAGCTTTGCATCAGCGTCTGTTGTTGCATTAAAATGACCCCGATATGTCAGCCAGACAAGTAAAGCGCCTGTCATGGCACCTGTGATTTGTGCAACCAGGTAAAGCGGTACATCACTCCATTCAAATTTATCCACCCATGCAAGTGCAAGTGTAACTGCAGGGTTTAAATGCGCTCCACTAAACGGAGCTGATACAAAAACCGCAACAAATACTGCTATCGCCCAACCGAATGTGATGACAATCCAGCCGCTGTTATGTCCTTTGGTTTTATTTAATACAACGTTGGCAACCACACCATCACCAAGTGCAATGAGAATGGCAGTGCCGATAAATTCGCCGAGAAATGGAGTCATGGGAAAAAGATTCAGGATTCAAGACTCAAGATACAAGATTCAATATTCAAGTAAAGTCTGAAAGGAAAAAGTTTTAAGTAAGGATTTAAAGAAAAAAGCAAGTAATGAACCAAATCCTGTAATCCTTAACCAATCCTTTAATCCTATTACCTGGGTATATAATTTTTAGCAAGGGAAGTAAATTCTTTCACCTGATTTTGAATCCATTGATCATCCTGACCTGAGAATGCAGCTATTTTTTGCGCCACAATGGTTGATGCCGCAATGGAAGCCCTTGCATCAAGAAGAAGATTGCGTGTTCTTCGAGAGAGAAAATCTTCAACTGTCATGCACATCTCATTTTCTACTGCCCACTTAATTTCAGCAAATGTTGTTTGAAGTGAAGGATGAATTTTCTCATTAAGAGTGGGATCATTTTTTATGAATTTGATAATTTCATTGGCATCAGATCCATACACGGAAAATATTTCAGGGAGTTGGTTTGTAAAACCATGAAGTGGAAGATCCATTGTTTTACATGCTTTTTCCGGGAGTCCTGCTTTTGTTACCGCAATTTCTATCACATCCTCTGCCATTTTTCGATATGTTGTCCATTTACCTCCAGTTATGGTTATAAGTTCAGAATCACTAACAGTAATTAAATGATCGCGTGATAATGATGCAGTGTTTTTTGCTGCACCTTTTACAAGTGGCCTTAACCCTGCGAACTGGGATAGTACATCATCGCGTGTTGGTTGCTTTGTCAGGTACCGGCCAATGTGTTTTAAAACAAAATCTATTTCTGCATCAAATGGTACGGGTTCTTCACTTATTTGTCCAACGGGTGTATCAGTTGTTCCCACAATGATCCGGTTATGCCATGGTACTGCAAACAATACTCTTTTGTCATCTGTTCTGGGGATCATGATGGCAGTATCGCCCGGTAAAAAATTTCTGTCAAGCACAATATGGATTCCCTGGCTTGGACTAACAAGTTTCGGACTGCCGGGTGTATCCAAGGCAAGAATTTCATCTGTGAAAATGCCTGTTGCATTGATGACAGCCTTAGATTGAATTTCAAATTCATCTCCGCTTGCATGATCTTTTACTTTGACGCCAATTGTTTTATTGTTTTGTTTAAGAAGGCCGGTAACTCCCATGTAATTAACAAGTGTTGCATCGTTGTCTGCTGCTGTCATAGCAAGGTGAATGGCCAGGCGGGCATCATCAAATTGTCCATCATGATATAGTACACCTCCACGAAGACCGTGAGGGTCGAGTGTAGGAGCAAGTTTAAGTGTTTCATCAATTGATAAAAATTCAGAAGGACCAAGGCCGAGACTACCTGCCATCCAATCATAAACCTTCAGGCCGATTCCGTAGAAAGTATTTTCCCACCATTTATAATTAGGAATAACAAATGACTGGTTGTGTACAAGGTGCGGTGCATTCTTTAACAATAATCCTCTTTCTTTTAATGCATCAATGACTAGCCTGATGTTTCCCTGTTGTAAATAACGTACTCCACCATGAACAAGCTTAGTAGAGCGGGAAGAAGTTCCTTTTGCAAAATCATGTTTTTCAAAAAGAATGGTTTTATATCCGCGGGATGCAGCATCCACTGCAATTCCAAGTCCTGTAGCACCACCGCCAATAATGCAAATGTCCCATTGGGTAACAGACGACAGTTGCTGCAGCATCAATTTTCTATTCATCAGCAACAATTAAAGACGTACACATATTTTATATTAACCAGCCCAATGAATTGCTGATTTAACTGCTTTGTGCCATCCATCGATAAGTTTATTCTTTTCACTTTCATTCATTGCAGGGTTGAAAACTCTTTCTGGCTTCCACTGACTGCTGATATCTTCAACATTTTTCCAGAAACCAGTTGCAAGACCTGCAAGGTATGCTGCACCAAGTGCAGTTGTTTCAGTAATGGATGGACGCACAACCTGGCAACCCAGGATATCAGATTGAAATTGCATCAATGGATTGTTGATCGTGCCTCCGCCATCCACCCTTAATTCTTTTATGCTGATGCCGGCATCTGCCTCCATTGATTTTAAAACATCTGCTGTTTGATAAGCAATACTTTCCAGTGCAGCTTTGGCAATATGTGATTGGTTTGAACCACGCGTCAAGCCAAAGATCGCACCTCTTGCATGTTGGTTCCAGTAAGGAGCACCAAGACCAGCAAAGGCAGGAACGAAGTAAACACCTTCATTTGATTGCGCTGCAGCAGCCAGTTCTTCAATTTCACCCGATTGCCGAATTATTTTTAAACCATCCCGAAGCCATTGCACAACTGCACCTGCAATAAAAACACTTCCTTCCAATGCATATTCGATCCTG
>CAZCKF010000172.1:2084-2898 GCA_964499155.1 uncultured Chitinophagaceae bacterium | reverse complement strand
CCCCGATTTGCCAGGCAATGGTGGTAAGAAGATTATTATTAGAGGCAATAGCCTTTGTGCCGGTATTCATCAACATAAAGCATCCGGTACCATATGTATTTTTTACCATCCCTGGAACAATACACATTTGTCCGAACAATGCAGATTGCTGATCTCCTGCAATACCGGCTATGGGTATCCGTGAGTGTTGCACAATGTTACCTGTCTCGCCATAAATATGACTTGAAGGTTTTACATAAGGAAGCATATTTGAGGGAATGCCAAATATGTTCAGCAATTCTTCATCCCACTGGCAGGTATGAATGTTCAGCAGCATTGTTCGGGACGCATTGGAAGGATCGGTTACATGCACCTTTCCCTGGGTAAGTTTCCACGTGAGCCAGGAGTCTACAGTTCCAAATGCAAGCTCGCCACGAGAAGCTTTGTCACGGGCACCAGGCACATTTTCAAGTATCCACCTGATTTTTGTTGCAGAAAAATATGCGTCGATAATCAAACCGGTTTTACTGCGAATCGTTTCAGCAGCTCCTAATGCACGCAATTCATCACAATAGCCTGCTGTCCGGCGATCCTGCCAGACAATTGCATTGTAAACAGGTGAACCGGTTGTTCTGTCCCAAACAATGGTTGTCTCACGCTGGTTGGTAATTCCAATCGCGTTGATTTGTTTCATTGTAATTCCAGCCTTTGCAACCGCTTCAGCCATTGTACCAAACTGCGTAGCCCAAATTTCTTCCGGGTCATGTTCAACCCATCCCGGATGCGGAAATATCTGTTTGAATTCTTTCTGTGCCATGCTGACTACCTGGCCGCT
>CAZCKF010000172.1:0-2074 GCA_964499155.1 uncultured Chitinophagaceae bacterium | reverse complement strand
AGAGATAAAATCATGGGGAGTATTTTAGATCGGAGATTTTAGATTTACTTAATCACCCTGTTTACTCCATTAAGATAAAGCGATAATTATTTCTGCGAGGAATTGGGGTTTGAATAAAAAATGACTTCAGGAAAAATTTTACAGGCAGCAAGGAAGTTTTAACCGAAGAGTTAGAGAAAAAAACGACTTGAAAAAATTAAAATATTTCTGTCAGTAGTCAAAAACTCCGGACAACGGAAAATTTTACTTTTCAGAAATTCTCAATCAACCGCCTGATCTTTCCAAGTTCGTGATCATCATGCTCGGCAACAAAGAACAGCGAATCAATAAGACGCATGGGAGTGTGGAGACGCGGATGCATGGATACGAGTGAAGCCGTAGCCTCGTCGATATTTTTTACCCGCTCGATCAGTTTTTTCCTTTCGCTGCTAAACTGGTTAAGCAGGGCCTCGACAGTACGCCGATTATGTCCGGCTTCATTCGTCTTTGAATTCTGCAGATCAGCAGTACGTAATACCTGTTTATGCGCCATGAAATCATCGATCCTGCCATGCCAGAGTTCTTCGAGATCGGATAAATGCCCTATCACTTCTTTAACGGACCATTTGCCGTCTTTCTTTATTATAAGATGCTCTTCAGGTATATTTCTTACAGAGGCTTCTAATTGAGGAATGGTACCACTTAATCGTTCCAGGATTATGGGAAACAATCCAACCGGAAAATTGAAATCAAATTTGCGTTCAAACCAGGGAGTTTGACTGATCATTGAACTAAATTAAAAGAACCGATCTTTTGAAGTATATATCAGTTGTTAGATTTTGAATAGGTGCAGCATGTTGATTGTATTTGGGTATCCGCATTCGACCAGGCGATGTCAGCCGCCCGGATTTACGTAGTATAAAAGAAATCTAAATTCGCTGTTACGAAATTGAATTATCTCTCATAATGCCGGAAAAGCAAAGAAAATATAAGGCGTTGATCATGAATGATTATCAGGGCGCACCATACGCTGACTGGATAAAGAACGGGGAGAAAACGATAGAAACCAGGTTTAGAAAATTTAATTATCGCGGTGACATAGTGATCTGCTGCGGAAAAACAAACTCAGTGGGTAAAAATGCAGGTAAAGCCCTGTGCATTGTTGAATTGTGGAAAATCAGGCCGATGAAAAAAGGAGATGAAAAAGCTGCCGGAGTAAAATTTAATCCGAAACTCAATTGTTTTTTACTCAGGAACTGGAGGCATTTTAGTCGTGATTTTGACTTCTCACCTCAACGGATCTCAGGAGCCTGGCAAAGCCTGTTTGATATAATTGTACCTGATGATGTTGAAATTATTTCAAAACAAAACATCAAATCATTTTCGGAAATAGAGTAGGATTTACTTTGTCTGCCAGTTTGTGAATCCTGAATTTCAAAGAAAAGGAGTTTACTTTAAGAGTATCGTCCTTTCAATATTTAGCATTGGCTGCGATCAAAACGTCACCCTGAAACTACCAAACACCCCAAACCTTCTATTCGATTCTTTCGGCAGCGGTGTTGGTAAAACGCGCCAGACCAAATCGAGCCGGAGTACACGAAGAATATTGTCAACCCCGGTTCCTACTTCGAGATACGTACGTCCGTCGAGCGATTCAAAATTATTTCCAGATTGGAAATTTAGTGTGCGATTTGATTCAGAAAGAGTACCCCATAATGCTTTTGCAGTCCAGAATTGCCTGAATTTTAATTTAGGGAAGAACCTGAAAATGCCATTTCCAAAATTATGTTCAAGGTTAACACCAGCATATTTATCACTCATGAATTCATAGCGGTTCATCATGTTGAATGCATACTTGTTGTAATAATACAATTCATTGCCCGGCGCAATGTCGAGTAATACATATGGAAGGGTTCCGTAAGTTTTGCCGCCAAAAACATTATAGTAAAAACTTCCAAACGGCGGAAGTTTCATGTAATCTGAAATACTTCCTGAAAGTTTGGTGTACTGGTAGGCACTTTTCATGATTCCGGGAATGCCACGTGTGATATATAATTCTGTAATAGGATAGGGGCTGCCCAGGCTGAAACGGAAA
>CAZCKF010000171.1:2553-6986 GCA_964499155.1 uncultured Chitinophagaceae bacterium | reverse complement strand
GCATTCTTCGAATTGTGTTTTACAAACCAGTCCCAGTCTTTTTCAATATTCGAAGCATTGACAACGATCATGTACACTTTATTCTCTTCCACACAGTAGATCAGGAGGTCATCAACAATGCCACCACTCTCATTGGTGAGGCAACTGTATTGCGCTTTCCCCGCAGTAAGTTTTAAAGCATCGTTCGATGTTACACGCTGTATCAGATCCAAAGCATTTTCTCCTTTGAAAATAAATTCACCCATATGGCTCACATCAAAAATGCCAGCGTTTTTTCTCACAGCGTGGTGTTCATCGTTGATCCCGGTATAACTGATCGGCATATTATATCCCGCAAACTCAGCCATCTTTGCACCCAGCGCAATATGCTTTTGTGTAAATGGAGTATTCTTCATTGAGCAATTTGAGGGGCAAATGTAGGATAGGATTAAGAGGATTTGTTAAGGATTGAAGGATTGAACGTAGCTAGATTTGGAGAAGCGGTGAAGAATTACAGTTCGTAATTTGCTTTCTCAATCCGATAATAATATTCCAAATCAAATCCTGTAATCCTTCCCCAATCCTGTAAATCCTGTAAAAAAAAGAGGCTCTTTCGAGCCCCTTGCATCCCGCTTCAACAGGATGTCCAACTTCAACCATCTTTATAGGATTTTTAGGATTGGTGAAGGATTTAAGGATTATTTTATTTCAATACAGGATGTTTTGAATCCTGGATTCCTTCACCAATCCTTTAATCCTGTTATCTTATGAATACCGACATTATCGGAGAATGCATCACTGCCGATGTACTGCTTACGCGCTTGTCAACGACTTCACGATTGCTGAGTTCATTCGGATTGTTTTGCTGTAAAGTCGCTCCACGATTTCCTGTCGTATCGTTTAATTTTCTCTTTTCTTCTTCTATCAATCTGCGTTGCTCTTCAAGTTCACGCTCGCGTTCTTGCAATTGCCTTTTCCTTGTTTCCGGATCAACGGGAGTAACGGGTTTATTCGGATCTGTTAATTTGCCATCCTCGCCCATGATATAGTCAACGTTCACATCCCATTCGAAATACTCATCGTAATAAAGCTCATAATCATAATCGCGGTAATTTCTGTTGGTGCGATTTCCTTTCATGCGGATTGAATATGGATGCAATTTTTCATCAATGGATTCATCGAAACGAATCTTCTTTCCAACAGGAACTGAAATTTCGATAACAACTTCCTGCCCGCGAAACTTCTGGTCCTTGCTGATCGCAAAACCGGATCCAATGTCAAGAAGACTATCACGCTGTACTGTAGTAAAAACTGTTTGACGTGCGCGATTCTCTGCATCAGTCTTATTATAACCAGCACTGTATTTTAACACATCTACTTTGTATAATGAATCTTCGCTTTTTAATATGCGGATCTTGATGTTCGCGATTTTTAATGTGTCTTCCGAAAGATCCCATCCATCGATGTCCTCATCAAACCACCAGAAATTTCCGCTGTATCGTACTTCGGGTTGCGAAACTGTCAATGTGAGTTTGTCATTTGCGGGTTGAGTAACAGAAACTGGTTCTTCAATTCTTTCATACATTCTGAAATCTCTTGTAAGACTTGCGATCAAAAATGCAACACAGATCCAGCCCAGTACCCACATTCCGCCAAATGTCCATCCAAGGTATCCTCCGCGTGATCTTGCTTTGATCAGCCTGCGAATTAACCAGGTGATGAATGCAACAATCGGAACGAGAATAAAGAATATAATAGTACCCCATGCAAGCACGTTCTGCCAGGTTCCATTTAAGAAAAAACTTTTAAGTGGCATGATGCCAACACCACCAATGATCAATGCAAGAAGACCAACGAATAATCCGAAAGCAATTGACCCTGCAATGATTATAAAAAATGCTTTGAACAATATTCCGATCGCACGCCCGATCCCGCTTCCAATAGGTCTTGCAGTTTGTCCCACTTCTGCAACAAATGCCTTACCTCGTGTATCGCTCCAGTCTTTTGCTTTTGCACTGAAATCTGCAGCACTTGCCTTTACTTCCTGCGAAAAACTTTCTGCACGGGTTTTAAAACTTTGCATGCCTTCCTGTACATTCTGACGAATGGTATTCAAATCAACTTTTTCACCGCGCATTTCCATTTTTTCATATGGATTGCGTGCTTCAGGAAGTACAGCCCATAAAATAATATAAGTGAGAATGAATGTTCCGCTGAATGAACCAAACAGAATACTCGGGAATGGTTCGAAATGGAAGAATGCTCCACTTGCTACAGATAATAAAACATTCAGGATAAGTGGCGCAGCGAAAATTAACCTGATCACCCACGCCTCTTTTTTGAAATAAGCAGCGAGTCCACCTGCAACACCGCCAATGATGCGGTCATCGGGATTGCGGTATAATCTTTTCCCGGTAAAATCTTCAAGCCTTCTTTCAGGAATAACGATCCACAATAAAATGTATATGATGAAACCCATTCCGAAACCACCAAACGTAATGATTGCAAACAACAATCTTACAATGGTTGGATCGAGGTTAAAATAATTCGCTAGTCCGCTACAAACGCCACCGATGAATTTATCATCCATGTTTCTATACATCCGGCCGCGAGCTTTTTTACCTGTTGCTGTTGATGCTGAAGTGCCTGCATTGGTAAAAGTTGACTGACCCGGTTGTGCTGTTGTTGACGGCTCATCATCCCAGGCAGATGCAAAATCTTCTGGTCTTCCCATTGAAGCCATAATTTCCTGGATATCTGCATCCACGATGGCTGAGGATCCTTTACGAATCTTATCATGCATCAGTTCTGCAATACGGCTCTCGATGTCATTGATAATTTCATCGCGACCTTCTTCCTTCGCAAAAAATTTGCGAAGACTTTCGATATAGCTCTGCAATTGTTCGTATGCCGAATCTTCGATCGGGATTACGCGCCCTGAGAGATTTATATTGATGATCTTTTTCATTCTATGCTGATTTTCGGTTGAAGTTTGGTTATCTAACTGCCAGTTGCTGCCTGGCTGTCTGTGTGGTTGGTTTTAGTAAGTGCATTCACGCCGTTCGACAATTCGCTCCAGGTTTGTTCGAGTTCCATGTAAAACTTTTCGCCTTTCGGGGTGAGTGAAAAATATTTGCGGGGAGGACCGGAATTGCTTTCAACCCATCTGTAGGTGAGCATGTCTGCATTCTTTAACCTCGTCAGCAGGGGATAAAGCGTTCCCTCCAATATCTGGAGGTTGGCACCCTTCATTTCTTCCACGATATCACTCGGGTAAGCTTCACCACGCCTGATGATGGAAAGGATACAGAACTCGAGTATCCCCTTTCTCATCTGGCTCTGTGTATTTTCAATATTCATATTTTGATTTGTTTACCTGCGGGCCAAAGCAGGGGTGACCTATATTTCTAATGACAGGACAAATGTAAGGGAATTATTTAGTACCATGCAACACCAAGTACCAACTATTTTATAGTAACTGAGTAACGATAATAGCTAACGTCTTGAAATGCAACGGCTTGATGTTTTAAAATATTTAATAATGGTAAATAGTTGGGATGAATGGGATGTGACAAAGGTTTAACCACCATGCGTGGGTGGAATGTCGACAAAAAGCCCCCGACAAATCTTCGGGGGCTTACAAAAACCTGTGACTATGAATATTTAAATAACCTGAGGTCTGATGCCTTTATTTTTTCAAACCAATTTCTCTTAATCTTTCATCGAGATATTCTCCTGCAGTTGCATCATCATATGCTTTTGGATTGTTTTCATCGATGCATCCTTCGAGGCATGTGAGATCCATATTGCTTTTTGGATGAAGGAAGAACGGAATTGAATAACGTGATGTACCCCACTTTTCTCTTGGTGGATTTACAACACGATGCGTGGTTGATTTTAATTTATCATTAGTAAGCCTCTGCAACATATCACCAACATTTACTACAATTTGTTCCGGTAATGATGTTACTCCAACCCACTCATTTTGTTTGGTCAGGATTTGCAACCCATCAGCAGATGCACCAACAAGCAGTGTGATAAGGTTTATGTCTTCGTGTTGTTCTGCGCGTATGGCAGAACGCGGCTCCTGGGTGATCGGTGGATAATGTATCGCACGCAATATTGAATTTCCATTGTGTATGTACTGGTCAAAATAATGTTCGTCCAGGCCAAGATAAAGTGCAATCGCCTGTAAAAGCAATCCACCTGATTTTTCAAATCCACGGTAGGCTTTGAATAATGTTGGAACAAATTCAGGGATCTCGTCTACTTCAATATTATCTGGATACTCTTTTTTAATTGGATCATTGTCTTCTACTGTCTGACCATATTGATAAAATTCTTTCAGGTCCGGCGCTTCATATCCTTTTGCATGTTCTCTTCCAAAGGAAGTATAGCCCCGCTGACCCGCAAGTTCTTTCTTCTCATATTTTGATTTCACTTCATAGGGAAGA
>CAZCKF010000171.1:0-2543 GCA_964499155.1 uncultured Chitinophagaceae bacterium | reverse complement strand
ACATATTTATACAGATCAGCTATCAGCTCATCAGAAATGCCGTGGTTCTTAACAGCGACAAATCCAACCTCCTCGTATGCGCGCCCCAGATCATTTACAAATTTTTGTTTTAACTGCGGATCGCCGCTGACGAAATCTGCAAGATTCACTACAGGTATTGTCGACATATAATTGTTTTAAATTTTGAAAGGGGAATAAAATTACAATTCCAATCTATAATTTCATTTTTTTCTGTGAAGAATCAATTCGGTTTTCAGAAAGCAAAACCAATGATGGGGTTTATACGAATTCATACGGCATACCGTTATTTCTAAAAGCATCTTTTTTACAGATCCCCTCATTAATTCATTAGCAAACTATTAGGCAATTATTTACCAAATTGCGGCTATGCTGACCCGGTTGAACATATCTATTCTGTTATTTGTGTGTCTTTTCGGTGGTGCGTGCGCTGACAAATACGCGATGTATAAACCCAATTATCCATTTAAAAGCACAGATAATAAACCAGATTATTCCAATCTTGATTACTGGGCTGCTCATCCCTGGAAAAAAGATCCATCTGATAGCATACCTGCAGACCTTTCGGGATTGACAGATTCCACTGCAGACGTGTTCTTTATGCATCCCACCACATTCACTGTTAAAATGAAAGAACAGAAATGGAATGCAGATATCGATGATGCCGGGTTAAATGCAAAAACAGATTATTCTTCCATATTATACCAGGCGAGTGTTTTTAATGGGTCCTGCAGGGTTTTTGCCCCCAGGTACAGGCAGGCTCATTACGAGGCATTTCTTACGAATAAAAAAGTGGAAGCTGAACAGGCATTTGACCTGGCCTATTCAGATATAAAAAATGCTTTTGAATATTACATGAAGTTTGAAAATAAGGGGCGACCGATCCTTATTGCCGGACATAGCCAGGGGGCATTGCATGGATTACGATTGTTGAAAGAATTTTTTGAAAAGGATTCCAAACAGTTAGTTGCTGCATACCTGATAGGATGGCAAATTCCAAAAGACATGCTTACAATTCCTGTATGTAGTGATTCTTCTCAAACATCATGTTTAGCAGGCTGGAGAACATTTCGTGCTGGCTATATGCCCTCCTATGTAAAAAATGAAAAAGGAAATTCATGGGTAACGAACCCGCTAACCTGGACTACGGATAATGAATACGTTTCAAGAAATAAAAACAGGGGAAGCATTCTCCGGGATTTCAATGAAATTGTTTTGCATACAACCGATGCTAAAATTCATGAAGGAGTGATATGGGTTTCAAAGCCGTCTTTTCCGGGAAGCACTTTCTATCTCACAAAAAATTACCACATTGGTGACATTAATTTATTTTACATGAACCTGCGGCAGAATGTAAAGACCAGGATTGACGCCTGGTATAAAACAAACCGCCGCTTATATGAAAAATGAAGTGCAGGTTAACCAAAAATCTCTTATTAAATTTTTCTCTTCGCCTGTAGCATCATTACTCTGCATTCTTCTTGCCTGGTTCAATAAGATCTTATTGGGTTATTATTTTTTTGGCATGGCCGGCGACAGGTCCATTTATTCAATCATGTCACAAAATTTATTGGATGGATACGGACTTTCTGAAACAATTTATTTTTTGCAGAACCCATATGTTGTTGAACACACTTTTAATGGTGCTGCACTTGCGCCATTAGGTTCTTTATTACTTGCACCGATGATTGCAATAACAGGTAATGTAACGACTGCGAATATCCTGTTTGATGTCTTAGGATTTCTAATATTTATTATGGGTATCCGCTACGTTGTGAAAAAAGGGGGAGCCTCAATGTATGCAGTTAACATTTCAACGCTCCTTACTGGATTTTTCCTTTACAGTTTCCAAAATCAATCAGCCATAAAAGATGCGATGGCTATCGGACTTGTGTTTTTTGCTGTTGGTAAAATATTAGCTGAATTTCAAAATAGCGGGAATGGCGGGAAAAAAGAATTGCCTGGAAGTTTTTTTCGATCAATGCTTACCGGCGTACTATTCATTTTACCAGGCATGCTAAAATTGATGTACCTGTTTTTAGCAATCCCATTATTTGTGATCTACTTTCTTGTTGTCAGTGGTTCACATAAGTACGGTTTGGGAAGGAAGAAATTTGGATTTCACGGAGGAGGAAAGAACTTTATTGCACCTGTGCTACCTGTTTTTATCCTGGGAATTATTTATGCGGGTTGGTTTTATTTACAACCCTATGAGCCGATCCCCACATCTTGGTTACCGCCGGAAATCAGCACGACCACGTATGGATTTTTCCCGCACAATCTTACGGAAGCATTTCCTTTCATCCCTGCATCATTCATGAATCTTGAAGTCGCAGCAGCGATCATACAAAAGGCAGCAGGGATACGGTGGGAAAGCATTGACATTTTGTTCAAAATTCTGAATGCATCAGGAATTGTAATCATTTTTGCACTTGCAGGATTACTATTAAAAAAAGAGCTGAACTTATTTATTCTTTTCAGGTTTGTATTCCTGGCAACCAGCATAACATTATTATTACTGCTCG
>CAZCKF010000170.1:0-7028 GCA_964499155.1 uncultured Chitinophagaceae bacterium | reverse complement strand
TTTGGGAATTAAATTCTTTTACAAGTGTAAATCCACTTCCATCAAGATTCATTCTGTAGAGAGTACCACCACTAGCTGGGCTAATATTACTGTTGGCATTCGTTCCATAAATCAATCCATCACTTGCCTGAATAATGCCACGGGGATAGGCTCCGTCTTCGGAAAATAGAAAATGATGAAGTATGGTATAATTGGCTCCTGTAGTGTCCATAGTAAATAGGGTGCCGTCATTATTCAAACCAAGAAAAGGAGTTACACCATATAATTTTCCATTGTCTGCAATGATCGGAACCGTATTCGGATGTCCGCCATCAGCACCACTTGCGAAATGATGTAATTCATGGTAACCAGTTCCATCTTTCCTGATGCGGTAAACCCCACCTGTGATACCGGCACCACCATGCATGGCCATACCATACACAAAATCTCCCGATACAATTACCCCATTTGCAGGATACAACAGAGCGCCATTTCCGTCAAAAACTTTTAGTACTGTAAAATTGCTTCCATCAAGATTCATTTTGTACAGTATGCCTGCTCCTGGTAAACTGTAAAACGTCGTTCCATATAACTGTCCACCATGCTCTGTGAGATTGCCATGTGGGTAATAACCGGCTACAAAATCATTAAACGTATGAATGACCTGGAAGCCAGAACCATTTTTATTTAACCTGTAAATGAGGCCAGAATGCGTGTTACCAAATTGCGCTGCACCATACAACCGGCCATCCGATCCTTCCAATAATTTTCCATGCAGTTCATAGCCTTCTGCATCGATAAATTCATGCAGGTTCTCAAAAGAAGAACCGTCGGAATTCATGGAATAAATAATTCCGTTTCCATAGTCACCACCTTTATACGTAGTGCCATATAGTTTTCCGTCCATTCCTTTTATCGGACTGCTTTGGGGACGAAAACCGTTTGGACTTCTTCCAAATTGAAACAATGCAATCCCATTGCTGGTAGTGTCAAATAAACTTAAAGCACCGCCGTCATGTGCGCCATAATAAGAAGTAATTACAAAAATGGATTCATCGTTGTTTGTAAGTAAAATGTTGGCGTGTCCATCTCCAAATACACGTTGCCTGTGATTGTATTCATCTGCGAAAGGCTGAAAATTTTCTCCACTTGTATCAACTTTGAAAAACCTGTATGGAGTGGGTGAATAGAAATACGTTTCGAATGATCCAAAAATTCTTCCATTCTGTGCAATCGATAAATTTCCAGACACAGTTCCAACCTGACTGCCACCAACCTCAAAATGATGTATTACACGGAATCCACTTCCATCTGCATTTATTGTAAAGAGTGTTCCATTCAAATGATTACCCCCCTGGATAGTTGTTCCATATAATTTTCCATCAAAATAAATAAGCCGGGATTCTGGAGACCATCCCGACGCAGCATCAAAATGTTTATGTATGGTAAAATTGGATCCATCTTTTCTGACACTATAAAGCGTACCACCATTGTCATTGCCACCATACTGATTGAGTCCCCATAAAGAATCGCCAACTTCTGTTAATCCCGGAGCTCCCCAGTAGCCATCGGTAAAACCATTCATATTATATAAATCGGCATAATCACTTCCATCTGTTTTTATTCTAAAAACCGACGACCCCTCTGAAACCGCATAAATGTAATCGGCAGTATCGATCACCAGATTATGAGATGCAACACCATTCAAAATATCAATTGCCGTCCTTTCATTTGTAAGCGGATCAAATTTTTGTAATCTGTATGTTCCATCTCCATAATAAATATTTCCATCTGTATGATAATAGGGTTGAATTTCATTTGACCCTAGCAGTGTATCCAAAACTGAAAAATTTGATCCATCTCTTTCGATGCGATAAAATGCACCACTTTGATTAATTCCATTGTAATTGAGTATTCCATAAAGCCATTCTCCATCACCTGCTGTAACGCCAGTCATTGGTAAATGGGGTGCAAGGTTATTGAAAGCATGTATTAATCCGGGAGAAGACGATGGAAGATCCAGCCTGAAAACGCCTCCACCTTCCTGCGGTCCGTTATAATTAAGTGCAGTGACAATTTTTGGCTGGGCAGTAATTTTAATAGAAACGATCAAAAGCAACAGCGGTAGCATTTTCTTCATAAACAGCATTTGGATAAAAATATCCATGCATGCTTTATCGGTCAATAGCACAAAAGAGCTATGTTTTTTTAGTGAAGAGCGTACCTGGCGTAATGTGAATGGTGAAAAGGGGAGAGGTGAATTGAAATGATTCCGGGTTTACGGCTTTCAGTTACGCAGCAAAATTTACTCTTTACTCTTGACTTTTGACTTTTCATCAAAATAGTGTGGGGATCTATCTGATACTCATTATCAGTCAATAAGTTCCCCCTGGAGATTAGAATCGGATTAGAATTACGCTTATACCTCACATCCTTTATTTATTTCGTCAATTTTACTGCATAATGTTCACCCTTTAACGTGATTAATTCAATTGCCTGCAAGTGTTTGTTTAATTTTAATGTATCCAATTGTAAGATTAATGAAACAAACAGATACTAATAGTGTTTTGGTCAGTGAGGAGTCATCCGTATCTGAAGCTAAAATTCATGGTTCCGATAATATTTTAAAGCATCTTCCTTCTGCCATTTATATATGCGATTCAAAAGGCAGAATTACATTTTATAATGATATCGCTGCAGAACTCTGGGGTTATCGACCTGCACTAAATGATGATGAAAAATTGTTTTGTGCTTTTAATAAGGTCTGGACCCTTGACGGAAAATATATAGCCCCTACTGACACGCCAATGGCAGTAGCTTTAAAGACTGGCCAATCATTTCGAAATGTGGAAGCACTTGTTGAACGGCCTGATGGTTCAACTTTTTATGCAGTCGTAAACATTGACCCGCTGTTTGATGAAGCAAAAAAAATAACTGGTGCGATCAATATTTTCCAGGACATATCAAAAATGAAACACGCAGAGTTTTTAGCCAGGCAGAATGAAAAGAATTACAAACAATTGATTGAAGGATTGAACGCTGCTGTGTATACAACCGACGCTGATGGAAAAATTGTTTTATATAATAAGAAAGCAGCAGAATTATGGGGCAGGGAACCTGAAATAGGGAAAGAATTTTGGTGCGGTTCCTACAAGATTAATAATCCCGATGGTTCACATTTGCCTTTGGAAAATTGCCCAATGGCAGTTGCACTTCGGGAAGGTCGTCCAGTATTCGGTGAAGAAATAGTTGTTGTAAGGCCTGATGGTTCACTACGCAATGTAGCACCCTATCCGCAGCCCATTTTCGATGAAGCGGGAAAAGTAATGGGTGCAGTGAATATGCTTGTTGATATTTCCGGAATTAAGAATTCTGAAAACATCATCCGTGAGAGTGAAAAAAAATTCCGCGAACTCTCCGAGTCGCTTGAGAAAGAAATTGAAGAAAGAACGAAGGACCTTGTTAGAAAAAATGAAGAGTTGAAGCGTAGTGAAGAACGTTACCATAAAATGGTGGAAGAAGTAGAAGACTATGCGATCATTTTACTAGATGAAAATGGAATAATACAAAACTGGAATAAGGGAGCTGAAAGGATTAAAGGTTATAAAGACACCGATATTGTTGGAAAGAGTTTTGAAAATTTCTATCTCGATGCCGACAGGCGCAGAGGGCTTCCAAAAAGGCTCATTGGAGAAGCAAGACGCGAAGGGAAGGCTATACATGAAGGATGGCGTCGCCGCAAAGATGGAAGTACTTTCTGGGGCAGTATCGTACTCACAGCACTGCATGACAAAGAAAACAATGTGATCGGGTTTTCAAAGGTTACAAGAGACCTGACGGAAAGAAAACTTGCAGAAGATAAGTTAAGAGAATATACCAATCAGCTCGAATTCCAAAATAAGGAGCTGGAACAATTTGCTTATGCAGCGTCGCATGACATGAAGGAGCCACTCCGGAAAATCCATTTTTATAATTCATTCATTAACGAAAACGCACATTTACTAGACAATAAATCCAAAGAGTACCTCCAGCGCTCTATCAATTCAGTAAAAAGAATGTCGGATCTTATCGAAGATTTATTGATGTATTCAAAAACAACTTCGAATATTGATGCATTTGAACCTGTTGACCTGAATGAGATCGTTGAGGAATTAAAACTTGTACATAAGGAAGAAATTGAGCAAAAAAAAGTATCGATCACTTCTGATAAGCTTCCAACGATAGATGGTATTGAGTTCCAGATCAAACAATTATTTTCAAACCTGTTCAGCAATTCGATCAAGTATAAACATCCGGAAAGGAATGTGAAAATCAAGATCGATTATCAACTTGTAAACTACCAGGACATACGTGATCGGGGTGATGACCATTTTGAAACCTATCATAAAGTTTCTGTGTCGGACAATGGAATAGGCTTTGATCCGCAGTATGCTGAAAAAGTTTTTGAAATATTTCAGCGTTTAAATAATCTTCCAGGCACCAAAGGATCCGGAATTGGCTTAGCGATTTGCAAAAAAATAGTGCAGAACCATAAAGGCTTTATCCAGGCAACAGGAAAATCAAATGCAGGTGCAAAATTTTCGATCTTCCTGCCGGTAACAGACTAATTCTCCTTGCAGTAATCAAGCATTTTTCTCGCGAGTGATTCCAGGTCGTGCAGATTATTGGGTTTCACAAAATAATCTGTTGCACCACTATTCATGCATTCATGAATAAATACAGGAGCTGTTGAAGTACTCAATACAAGTTTAGGGATCTGCGCATACCGGATCTCTTTGCAGATCACATTCAAAACTTCTGATCCCGTCATCTCAGGCATGTTGTAATCCAGAATGATCAGGCATGGCAGGCGATTATCCGGTTGATTGGCGAGGTATTCAATTACTTGTACGCCATTGTTCAATTTGCGTAGTTCTGCATCGGGGTCTATACGCATCAGGGCATCTTCAAAAAGTTCCATGTCCTCTTCGTCATCATCTGCAATAAGGATATTTAAAGGCTTGGTGTTCATATTGGGTTGGCGATACAAATCTATCGATTCACGGTGGGTTTCTGCAATATAAAGCGGTTGCTTTACCTTATGCAATTACCTATCACAAAGAAGATACACTGAAGCGTAATGACCGAACATTAAATTATTAATTCAATTCAACTTTTAAAATGTTACCAGGGTTTTTTGTTCCCTCATTTGAAATAAATAATTCACCCTTTGGGCTAAATGTTATTCCTTCCGGCTGTGAAAACTCTCCTCCGAGGGTATATAGTTTTAGCATATTTCCCGCATGATCCATTGTCATCAGCATTGATGTTGATCCATCGGTAATATAAAATTCATTAGTAGTTGGATGAATAGCCATGGCTGATGGTGAAAATGTTTTTTTCTTCTTGCCCTTATTATTAAAAAGAGGGTGTTCAAGATCTATTTTAAAAACCGGTTTATTTTCAAGCACCGTCGTTCCAAGAGAAAAAGCGTATATATTTTTTGATCCGGGATAGCTGGGATCATCATTTTTGGTAGCAAGTAACAGGCGGTTATTGTTTTTATCGTAACAAAATCCTTCAATGTTATGCCTAACTGTTAAACTGGTTTTATAACTTTTAACTTCACTCTTATTTCCATTCAACGGAACTTCGTAAATTAAACCATCAGCACGGACAACATATGCTGTAGTTTCTTTTACAGTAATTCCTTCAAAATCTCCTGTTTCTGTAAATGGAATTTTTCGCTCTATTTTTTTATCCTGCCAATTGTAAATGAATATTATTCCATTTTCATCCTGGACACAGGCAAAACGATGTTCATCTATATACGCAATACCAGAAACCTCTTTCAAATCTTCCGGCAGATCCCACCTTTCCAGAATGGTGACTTCAGATGAACCTTCTTTCTGCTCTTTCTTTTCATCTTTCTTGCTATCACTTTTTTCTGATTTCACTTTTGTTTTTTCCGTGGACATAAAACTTTTGATGTCTTTCCAAAAGATAAATCCGCACATAATAACGATTGAGACGACCAGTATCGAAATTTTCATATTGTTCATTTAGTATCTGTGATTACTTGCAAGTTCAATTAAGAATTAGGAAAGAAATGGGAAAAGAAGAAATTAAAACCGCAGGGTATAAACATGCCTCTGAGTGAAGGTATAAGCAATGGTGAATCCATATAAATCAACGATGGCTTTGACAATAGCAAGGCCGAGACCGGTAGAATTATCAGATTGTTTTTCCTGCGAAAACCTTATAAAAAGCCTGTCAGCATTTAATGCTCTTTGTCCACCTGTGTTTTCCACGGTCATATCCGTGGAAGTAATTATTACATTAACCATGCCTTCCCTGTGATTATGGATAATTGCATTTTTAATAAGGTTTGTAATTAACACATTGGCGAGATCTGCGTTCATCATTACCAAAGCATTGCCATTTTCCTGTAAGTTTAGTTTGATAGCACTATATGTTAACTGGTCAGAAAAATCTTCAATAATTTGTTTTGTTAACGCATTAAGGTCAATTTTTTCCTCTTGTAAAAATTGCCGGTTCTCAATTCTCGATAAAAGCAATAAAGATTTATTCAATCTTGTCAGTCTTTCAAGATTATCCAAAGCAGACGATAATAATTTTAACTCGTCATCCTTAAAATGCTGTGATTCGGCCAGTGCTTCAAGTTTGTTAATCGCATTGGCAACGGGTGTTTGCAATTCATGAGAAGCATTTTCGATAAAATGTTTCTGGCTGTTATAGGTATCAATATTTCCTTTTAATAATTTTTGTACGCTTTCGTTGAGTAATTTGAATTCTTCGATACGTGTTTCCCTTATTTGGATATCCTTTGGTTTCTCGAGCCTGAAACTTTTGATCTGTTTGAGTAAATGATAAAACGGACGCCAGACTCTTTTAAGGAGAAAATTATTGATAATAAGAATCGTAGCCACGAGACCGAGATACAACCATAGAATGGCGTAAAATAATTCAGCAATCAAATCATCTTCTTCCACCATGGAAGTGATTACTTCCATCTGGTAATATTTGTTGTTGTGAATAAAAACGGTTCT
>CAZCKF010000169.1:3240-7047 GCA_964499155.1 uncultured Chitinophagaceae bacterium | reverse complement strand
CGACAATTAATATTCTTGGTATTCTCTTTACCAGATACAACTGTATAAAGTAGATAAAGAATAGAAATTCCACCCATATAAATAAACTGTATATATAATGATGAGTTTCCTCAGGAAGTATTTCCGGAATCTTTAGCAGGATGATAGAAACGACACAGGATAAAAAAATTACCCATAACCCTTTTTCAGTCTTCGTCTTCGTAAAAAATATGAGAAATAGAAGTGGTGGAAGAAGGTCAATGTAGCTTTAATTGTAATAAAAAAAAAGGTTTTTTATATATCAGGATTTTGTCCACAATATATAAAAAGCCCTTTTAAACAAAGAAGATCAATCACTTAATCTTGTGCCCATGCAAAAATTGAGTCCAGATCAGTTGGCATTATAACTTTTTTAACCGCCTTCATACCGTAGTGTTTTAATGGTTCTTGTTCTTGTATCAATCGAGTACCAAAAATTGCCCGATTTCACACCGATTTCAACAGGTTCAAGACCTAGGGGAAACTCTTAAAATCCCCTGAAACGTAGTCCCCGCTGGGCTTTTACGAGATTATGTTCGTTAATGTCCGATACAAAATCAGGTATAACCACGCAACGAATATAGTAATTTTACTAATGAAGTATGGGAAAAAAACTAAAAAAAAGAAGAAAAAAACGGTGAATATTGATAATCAGAGTGAGAGATAACTATAATTAAAGAAGAAAGTTGATTGACAGTGGACTTCGGACGGCATTCAAAGGATCTGGAATACGATTCTGGACGGGTTTCGGGATATTGGATTGAAATCCCGTCAACCAACTTCTATATCAAATGTATACCTGAACATTTGCTATAACAAGAGTGGCTATCCTCGATTTTCGAACTATGGTATTCTGAATCAAACCAAGCTTATCAACAGAACCCTTCCTTCGGAACCTTACTATGCGATGCATCGTATTTTTACGGACGCTAAATCTTCGGATGTAAATATTAAATACATACAGAATATTGATAATGATTGAAATCTCGTTTTAATAGTTAGATTTGTCCTGCGTATTTATACCCATTAATTCAATAACCAGAACACCACCATGGCTGCTGATACGATCAAAGTCTCGATTGCCGATGATCATAAGATCTTCCGCG
Source organism: uncultured Chitinophagaceae bacterium (assembly GCA_964499155.1). Classification (GTDB taxonomy): domain Bacteria; phylum Bacteroidota; class Bacteroidia; order Chitinophagales; family Chitinophagaceae; genus CAZCKF01. The sequence continues at coordinate 5,923 of CAZCKF010000169.1, read as the reverse complement.
ATGGGATCCGAATGGCATTGAAGGACAGAGAATTTCTTAAAATTTTATGGGAGGCAGAAGACGGAAAGGACCTGATGCATAAGCTTCAGCTTAAGCAGCCCGATGTTCTTTTAATGGATATCCGAATGCCCGAGATCGATGGTATAAACGCAATAAGCATTATAAGAAAGGAATATGAGCAGGTAAAGATCATTGTACTCACTATGTACGATGATCAGGAAATGATAACACGTATGATGGAAATGGGTGCCAATGCCTATCTCACCAAAACAACTGATCCGGAAGAAATTTACCAGGCCATACTAACATGCATGAATGATGATTTTTATTTTAATGACCTGGTGAATAAAGCCGTTCTTTTAAAACTCCAACACAAAAAATCAGTTCGGCAGTTCTATCCAAATCCTGTTAAGTTTTCAGAAAAGGAACTGAAAATTCTGAAATTGATTGCAGCAGATAAAACAACGGAAGATATTTCAAAAGAAGTTTTTTTAAGTCCGCGCACCATTGAAACAATTCGACAAAACATGAAACAGAAAGTCGGTGCAAAAACGATCGCTGGATTAGTTATGTATGCAATGAGGAATAAGCTATTAGATTAATTATGGATCAAGAAATAAATTTTATTTTTTTTGATGGTTACTATAAGGATATATGGAAAAAAGTAATTCCTTCTAAGGCTAGCATAATTGAAAGCAATTTTCTAATTGAAGTTTGTAATTTAAAAGAACATGCCCATGTTTTAGATTTAATGTGCGGTTATGGTAGACATGCCATCGAATTAGCAAAGCAGAACATACAAATAACTGCTATTGATATTCAAAAGGATTACATAAAAGAAATTGATTTTTTTGCGAAAACAGAAGCATTACCAATTAATGCTATTAACTCGAATATTTTAACGGTAGAATATGGTTCCCAATTTGATGCAGCATTATGTATGGGCAATAGTTTTAGCGTATTAAATTATGAAACCGCGATAAAAATACTTACCAAAATTAATTCTTCATTAAAGACTGATGGAAAATTGGTAATTGACACTTGGATGCTAGCTGAAATTATTAATAAAGGATATAAAAAAAGAGATTGGTCAAAAATTGAAGATTTTTATTATTTAGTAGAAAACGAATATTGTTTTAACCCTACCAGGCTAGAATCCCATCATATAATGATTAGTAAAAAAGAAACAGAAATTAAGGAATCGGTCGATTATATCTTAAGTATTAACGAGTATAGTAAACTTTTAAATACCACTGGATTTAAAATTGAAAACATTTTCAGCACTCCGAATAAAAGCATATTTAAATTTGGAGATCCGAGAGCATATATAGTTTGTAAAAAAACTTAAACTAAAGTGACGATACCATTTTTGATTGAGAACATTGCTAAACCAACCCTACTTTTTACATCTAACTTATTAAATAAATTGTCCCGCAGATTATCTACGGATCTAGGGTTCATTCTCATTACTTCTGCGATTTCCTTATAAGTCAAATCTGTGCATACCTTTGACAAAAAATCAATTTCTTGATCATTTAAAAGATTTTTTTGCATCGAGGAACCTTTTGAATTTGCATTTTTAAATAAATTCATTATTCTTCCTGTCGATTGATTTGAATAATAATATCCAGCCTCCATTACACATGAAATTGCATTTTTTAACTCAACCGGATGTATATCCTTTTTCAAGAATCCCCTTGCACCTGCTTGAACTAATCTGATTAAGGCTAATTCTGAATCATACATAGTAAGCATTAAAATATAAACTTTTGGAAAATTCTTTGAAAAGTACTGTGCGGTCTGAAAACCGTCCATTCCTGGCATATTTAAATCCAATAAAATCAAGTCTATTTCCAAACCAGCTTTTTTTGCATCGAGTAATTCTTGTCCATTACTTGCTTGAAATACTACTTTACAACCTTCAAATTGATCGATTGTTTGTGCTAGGGCTGACCGTAATAGAATATGATCATCTACAAGTGCAATTTTAATTTGACGATCCATAGTTATTATTTGGTATTAAAATTTCGATTAATGTCCCTTTACCAGGGCTTGAATCAACGATACATTGGCCATTTAAAAGTTTTACTCTCTGAAAAATATGGGTAAATCCAAGTGCACGATTTTCTGTTTTTAAATTTTTTAAAGTTTCCTTATCAAAACCTAATCCATCATCTTGAATTTCAAGTTTCAGGTCGGAGTTTTGAAACGTAAGTCGAACCTTTATTGATTTAGCCTTTGCATGTTTAATAATATTCTGGAAAGCTTCTTGCACAATTCGAAATAACAGAAGTTCAATTTTATGATCAATGTAATATGAAATACCAGTAGTTGAAAACTCAACTACAACTAATTTGGTTTTTCTTATGTTTTCAAAAAATGAATTTAATACTGGCACTAATCCAATATTGCAAATCACTTCGGGATTCAAAGTTTTCGATAAATCCCGCAAATCAGAAATCGCTTTCGATATTTGGTCAATCGATTCATGTACTAAATGAACCTCCTTATTCTTATTATATACAAAATTATTCATATGAAGCTTTGCTAACGTTAATGACAAATTAATGTTATCATGAATTTCTTGTGCTATGTTTAATAAAGTTGCTTCTTGGATTTCGGCATTTGTTTTCAATATCATGTTTTCATGTTCTGCATTTATCCTGTTGATTAATTGCAAATT
>CAZCKF010000169.1:0-3230 GCA_964499155.1 uncultured Chitinophagaceae bacterium | reverse complement strand
CAGTATTGCAAGTGATAATACGATAAAAGTTGTTAGCAAAATAAATAGCACTATTTGATTTCCTGCAATTTGCATAACCTTCCCTTTATAAGCATGATAAATAATAATCCATAGAAAACATAATTAATTGAATACAACTGATAATATAATTCCATGTTAGAATTCAATAAGTACTCTTCAAAGAAATTAAAGGGTAATGAACATAACATTGTGAAAAATATTCCTGTAACGATCCAAAAAGTAGAACTGCTACTTAGTTTAATGATTGGTGCTACAGTAAATAACTCAGTGTAATAACAAATACACAGTGTAACTAGGAGTATGCCTTCTAACACATATACTCTTATATGAGTGGTATGCTGTAAAAAATTATAATTAGTGTAATCGCGAACTAAAGAGAAAATTGCAAATAATATAAATAATACAAAAAGAACTCGAAGAAATATCCTATTTCTACGTAATAAAAAAATCGATTGGAAAAAAACACTAAAAGTGATGTATTCAAAGATTGAAAAAATATAATCCGATTGAACAAAAAACCCTACTGGTAAAATTTTGGAGAAAATGAGATTTGCATAAAATAATATTAGCAATAAAAAGTAATAAATGAAATAGTATGGAAACAGTACGAAGTACTTTGGAGATGGTTTTTCTTTTAACCACACATAACAAGCTACAAGCGCAATGGTTGCTGCAAAAAAATCTGTAAAAAAACTATATTTAGCGTTATTATATAAACTTTGAATAATTTCTTGCATTATATCTATTTTACATTATCCCCTCATCTGCAAAACTGAAATAACCATCATCGCTCACAATGACGTGATCCAATACTTTGATGTCAAAATATTTTGCAGCTTCTTTAATTTTTAATGTTAGTTCTTCGTCGGAACGACTGGGCTTAAGGCTTCCTGAAGGATGGTTGTGACATAAGATAATACTCACTGCATCTTCTTCCAATGCTTTCTTTAAAATTATTCTTGGGTCTGCAATCGTACCGGTAATTCCTCCCTCACTGATGATCTCAAAATGATTGATCTTATTTGCACGATTGAGAAAAACGACACCAAATATTTCATGCCTGTAGTCCCTTAACATCGATTGCAGGTACATCGCAATATCATAGCTACCTGATACCGCCAATTTCGTTCTGTTTTCAGCAGCCTGCCTTCTTCTCCCTATTTCCATGGCTGCAGTTATAACCACTGCCTTCGCCTGCCCGATGCCATTGATCTTCATCAATTCCTTTGCGGACAACTTCGCCAGCTCCGATAAATTATCCTTCCCGGCCTTTAAAATTTCACGTCCAACTTCCACGGCGGACTGGGTCCGGGTACCGCTATGTATCAGGATTGCAATGAGTTCTGCATCGCTTAATGCATCGGCCCCTTTCAGTAGTAGTTTTTCACGCGGCCGGTCGTCGTTTTTCCATTCGCGTATTGAGTATTTCCTCTCTTGCATTGTTCAATTTTAACTAATACTTTAGCGAGACCAATGAGGTTTTAACGCCGATTTGGGAAGAAAAACAACATCCAAACCCTTTCGAAAACCTGAAAATCCTGTTTATGTCCAGAAAAACAATCAGCCCGGTTGGGGCACTCCATCCTGTACTCTTTTTCGCAGGCGTATACGTAGTGGTCCTGCTGTTTTCCATCTTCATCTGCTCATCAATTTTCTATAGCTGCAACGCGGTTCAAACCGATTTGTCTGCTACTGAAAAACAAGCTCCTGCTCCTGCAGCCCCCGCACAAGGTTACAGCAGCAACGGAGGAACTGTGGCAGCATTGAAGTAAGGGGAAGCATTAAGAGTTATATGCCCCCTTCGAAGATGGGGGCTTCCTTATTTGCAGGATGAGCAGGATTGGTTAAGGATAACAGGATTTGATTTAAGATTTGAGATTTAAGATTTAAGATTTTCCTTAGGTAGCTACTCTTCTCTTTTATTGGACACTCATTTCCGAAGCGCAAATTTGAGTAGGAATATAAGATGATGAAGGATTACAAGATATTCTCATATATCAACCTTTTGAATGCGCTTCATGATACACACTGGTAAACCATCCCAGGATGGCCTTGGAGCCCTGAAATGACAGTCTTCCCAATTTCAAATCATCAATGTCTGATTGCAAAACGCGCCTGTGCATGGGGTGCAAGGTGCCGCCTGTCTGGCCCGCGGGTTTGGTGGCGTCGTACTGGAATTGCGGATCTACAAGGGTGCCTCGTGGATACATAATGCCTGGTCTTCCCCTTCCGCGGTAGTCAAGATCATGGGGATGTTCTAGTCCAATGGTATGGCCGTATTCGTGCGCAGCAGTGGTAGAACCTGCATATAAATTTTCCAGTAAAAAATAACCGGTGTTGGAGGGAATGCCATCGACAAAGGAAATGTTCCCCTCTGCAAATGATTCGATCCTGAAATAGTTATTGCGGGGATCAACATTCTGAATGATCTCTTCAGGAGTGATACCAGGCGCATACCTGGATTCGATCCTAAATTCAACACGCATCACCTGCCGGTGAATATTAGCAATGCCCCCTGGTTCGTTCCATAGCTGTTCAATTTCCTGTGCTATTAATGTTGTAACCGTCGGATCGGATGCTGTGCCATAGGTGATGATGTTTGCACGAATGACCAGCCGGTTTCCCTCAATTTCAACTTCTCCCATTATTCAAATTTGAGTGAAAAAACTTTCACCGGTTCTTCCCTTCCTTTCAATTCGATCTTCCCGATCTCCTTGATTTCGTATCCATGCGGCTGGTGAAAATCGTGCATGAAATCTTCAGACAATACAAAGGATTCATTGAGGTCATTGCACATACTGCGAATGCGCGCAGTGGTGTTCACCGTATCACCTGAATAAACGAGATCTCTTTTGATCAAACCGATAAAACCTGCAGTCACCTCCCCTGCATGCAAACCCACTTTGAATTCAGGTGCGTGTTTGTAACGGCGCATATAAAACTTTTCCCTTCGCTTGATGAGATAATAACTGTTGCGGATAAATTTTAATGCACGGATTTTATTCTCCGGCGTATTTGACCAGGACAATACCACTTCATCACCCACGTACTGGTAGATCAATCCTCCATTGGCGAGAACAGGAATCGTGATATCATTGAAAAAATCCCGCAACATCATGAAATATTTGGTGTGCCCCAATTGCTCTGCAATGGTAGTGGCCGCATTGATGTCAAGGAAAATAAAAATGCGGTTCTCGACTTTGGGATTG
>CAZCKF010000168.1:6325-7069 GCA_964499155.1 uncultured Chitinophagaceae bacterium | reverse complement strand
TTATTTGTATGCAGTGATGCACAGGAATTAACAGTGAAAGGCACTCTTGTGGATAGTGCCACATCGAAGCCTGTGACAGACGCAACGATCAATTTCCTTCAGCCACAAACAAAAGTTTCCAAGACAGTGGTTGCCGATAAAAATGGAGCGTATAAATCGAGTTTGTTACCTGGTACATACAGGGTCACCATCTCGCATACCGGTTTTAGAAAAAAGATGATGCAGTTGGCGGTGCAGGAACAGCCTGTTGATATGGGTAATATCCAACTAATAGCTATTGCGAAAATCCTCAGTGAAGTAACCGTTGTTGGAACCAGACCACTCGTGGAGCAGAAGGACGACAGGCTTATTTATAACGTGGAAGAAGATCCTGCAGCAAAATCTGAATCGGTCAGCGATATTTTGCGGAAAACACCTTTTGTGAACGTGGATGGTGATGGTGCAATACAGGTGAATGGTCAATCCAATTTTAAAGTGTTGTTAGATGGCAGGGAAACTGCTTTGTTTTCACAGAATGTAAAAGAAGCATTGAAAGCATTTCCCGGCGCCACTGTTGCGCGCATTGAAGTCATCACTTCGCCTTCTGCCAAATATGATGCAGAGGGAGTGGGTGGTATTATTAATATCATTACCAAAAGCAAGGTCGCGGGTTATAATGGATCGCTCAATGCAAACATGAACAGCACTGGTCATAAGATGACCGGGATGAATATCAATTTAAAAAAAGGCAGGGTCGGAATAACT
>CAZCKF010000168.1:0-6315 GCA_964499155.1 uncultured Chitinophagaceae bacterium | reverse complement strand
ATCGTACAACATAATGGGGACTAATAATCTTCGCAGTCACCAGCTTGCAATTACATCGGTGAAACAGCCCGGTGCTTTCGTCCGCCGCGAAGTTGGCGGTGACAGGGAGGCAGATATGTTTTTTAATTCTGCAAACCTCGAAATTGGTTATGACATCGACAGTACGAACACCGTTGTTGTTTACGGGAACCTGACGAGAATGAGGAATAAACAATTTAACGATTACACTACTTATACTTTATTTCCAAACGGAAATTCAGATACAGATCCATATTACCTGGAATCAAGGATGGCGATTCCAACACATAGTTTTGGAACTGACTTTATCAGAAAATATAAAGGAAAGCCTCAAAAAGAATTGACGTTTCGTTTCCAGGCAATGTATAACACTCATCGTCTTTTTAATAACAGCCAGCAGACCATTGGAAGCGTAGAGCGTTTTCTCGTGAACAACAGCGAGGCATTCAATAGCGAATACACCGCGCAGGTTGATTTCGTGGAGCCATTGAACAAAACCACCAGGCTTGAAACAGGCTTTAAGTCAATATTGCGTGAGGCATCCTCGGATTTTGAAAGCCAGGTAAAATTCAGTGAATCGGATCCATACAAGCTCGATCCAACCAACAGCAACAAGTTTTCGTATGACCAGGATGTTTACAGCGGTTATGTGTCAGTCAACAAAACCTTCAAAGCATTCACTACGCGTCTTGGTCTGCGCGTAGAACACACGCGTGTTGATGGAGATTTTATCAGTACCGGCACTGTTGTGCAGCAACGCTACACCAATTTTATTCCGAACGTGCTTTTCACAAAACAATTCAGCAAGATCATGAACTCCAACTTTACATATGGTGTTCGGATCGGGAGGCCAAATATCAATAGCCTCAACCCATTTGTAAACAACAGCGATTCACTTTTTATAAGTCACGGTAACCCCGAACTCGGACCACAGATCGTCCACAATTTCGCGTGGCAGATGAGGTTTTTCAAAGGAAGCAAATTCATATCGTTTCAAACAGGATATAATTTTTCCAACAATCTCATTATACAAAATCCAACTTTCGATGTAAGCAAAGGCATCACATCCGTTTCCCCTGCAAATGCAGGACAGCTCAGGGAATTCACACTCGGATTTACCTCGAATCTTCCTGTCAAGAAATGGAACTTAGCTTTGAATGCAACCGGACGTTTTGCACGCCTGCGCAACAGTCTTCAAACACCGTGGTCGAATACCGTAGCCGGCCAGGTGAACTCGAATATTTCATATAAACCATCGCCAAAAATTACTATCACATCCAATGGTGGCTATTTTGTTCCGCTGCGCATGCCGAATTCCACTTTCCCAGACAACTACTTCTATGGGTTGAACTTTGCGTATAAAGTATTCAAGCAAAAACTAACGATCACTGCTAGCGCCGCAAACTTTCTCACGGAGAACAGGAAGATGCGGTTTAAAACAGAAAATGAATTCTTCATTACGGAGAATATTCATACTGTTCTGTTCAGAAATATCGGCTTGTCGCTGAACTATAATTTTGGAAGGTTGAAGGAAAGTGTGTCGAAGAAGAAGGGGGTGACGAATGATGATCAGGTGCAATAAAGGAAAGGTCCAAGATACAGGGTCCGAGGTCCAAGGGAAGGTTCAAGCTTGAAGCTTTAAGCTGCAAGATTCAGACTTCTTAACCCTTGGTTGCTATTGCACCACTTATGATAAACGAAAGCTTTTCAAAGTTGCAGCTAACGTTCGCGCATTGCCGAAGTGCCGGAATAGAATTGCTGTCGTTCAGCATTTGAACTAATGTTAAATAGAAATTCAAAAGATAAGTTTTATTCTGACACTGGTATTTTGGCAATGCAATGTTAGCTGAAGTATTTTTAGAATTTCTCATTCAATTTCGCAAACAAGAAATCAGTAAACTGCTTAGTCTTCGCCATGTTGATAAGGTTTGCTGAAGGGTTATCAACTTGATACTGTTTTACAGCATTTTCAAGCAATTCAATAGAGTCGTTAAAAAATTACTCGCTATAGTTAGTCAAGTCAATTGCCGCTAAATCATCCTTATTGACCAAGGCCTTATTAACAATGAATGAAGCGGCAACTCTGGCTAGATGCAGTTTAAAATTTGAGAGTAATTTTCTTGAATTTTCATTACCATAATTACGATAAAACTCATTCGTCTTTTGTGAAAGAAGGCAGCAAACCAAATATATTTTGTAATCGTAGCCTTGGCTAAATATTCGATGGTATGTAGAATCGTCTTTAATCAAGGAAGTAGGTTTTGACCTAGTAATATGTGGGTTGCTAAAAATTATTGATTCCACTGTCTGTGCTGTTGTTTGGATACCAAAAATCCTCGAGGCAGGTTTACCTTGATTCTTGTAATAATTTTTTCGTCTATCATAGAAGTATCCCGCATTCTGAAAATAAAGCTCAATTTCTCTTTGAACATCATCGGTGGCTCTAAGCAACGAAGCTGAAACAGGGTTTTGGCTATTTGTAGAGGCGATTATGTGATCAATAGTAGTTTTATTATCGTTAATAATGACTTTTATTAGGACAGATCTAGAATCAGTTGTATCGCCATTGTGGTTAAGAAAAATTGAGTATGAGGTCTGAAGTCCGTTGACGATTTGAACATTGTCCACCGACAATGTTGTCCCGACAAGAGAAGGATTGTCCGCAATTATTGTTATTCCATTATTGAGCCACCAAAAATCCTCATTCGAAGGTGTTTCTATTGTGGTTTTAATTTTTTCATTAACATCAACCGCTCCTTGAAAATGGCGGATATTGCTTTCAAAAAGATTTTCCCTAATTGAGCCGTCTTCATCGGTTAAGAATTGTTTGTAATCCCCAAGTTTAACTGTTCCAACATATCCTATCCCATGTGTTTGATAGCCTGTCGAAAGAGGGGCTTCTTTGAACACTAAGGATAAGCGTTCGTCTTTATGAGATTGATAAAGCCTTAAAAGCTCTTCGCTGCTAAAGTTTGAATACTCTACTTTACAACCAACGAACTGACTTCTTGTTATAGCCTTCAGTTGTTCAATCTTCGATTCAAAAGCTGAGTTAATTTCGATTTTTTCAGAGTAGGCACAATAATTATAAACGATTGTAAGTTGCCCTCCAGCGATGGTGCATTTCTTCCATGCCTCCCTAGCTATTAAAGTTTTTTCGACCAGGTCGGGGTTAAATCGAACTAACAATGCGTCTTCGCTCTTTTCAAGGCTGAAAAGCTCAGGCATGCTGGTGATAAGTTTATCAACGGCTGCCTCTTTAAAACTGTTCTCTTTCTTGCATTGAGAAATCAAAATAGTTACATGTGTCTTTCTAGAAAACTTGATGTCATCTAAGTCTTCTATTGCATCAGGAATGAAATCGTCGACTGTGACAATAATAGAATCGATTCCTCCGTCACTTCCTCCATCGACAATAGAATTTTGTATGTCTTCAAAAGCAAAATCTCTAGACTTTGTCACTTGTGTCATTGCAAACAATTCAAAGGTTTCGCTATCCGATGTCGACAAAGCGTTATCCATTTTGAATTGGTCAATGCAGCCGTTTAAGATTATCTTATTATTACTCATGGTTCGTTATTATTTCCGCTAACGTTCCGCGGCTTGCCGCCGGGCCAGAATCAAGTTACAATAAAAAGTATGGAGCCAGTGCGACTTAAATTTCATTGCAAGTCGCAATGCCGGTCAGGCGTGGCAGAAAACCGAAGTTAGATGCGATGGCCACAGAGATTTCGATTCACATCAAATCAAAATATTTTCGAAATAAATTTCACTACAGGAGTGGTGTATCTGAATGATCATTTAAAAAAACATTTGTGATCAACTACGAAATTACCGATGTTACAAAGTTGATGATTTTTGCTGGCATTGCAGCTAACGTAAAAGCATTGGCGATGTGGTGACATTTTTTCGTCTGCACGTAACCGATGCTGATTAAAGAACTAATGTAAATACATTATTTAAATGCTCAATAGTATTCGCTCTGACCGGACAGCTGATGATTAGCGATTTTTAGCCGATTGCTTATTCGTTACCCGTCATATTGCCAATGCACTAGGCGAATTTGTTTTTCTTAGTTCCAAATTTCAGTATCCAATCTACTACGTCCGCATATTCTCTTAAATTTAATTGATACTTGTGTTTTTGTTGGAAGGCTTTTGCATCAGAAGTAAATGATGAACTTGTTACAAGCATTGCGCTATTCGCTTGTGCATCGCAAAGGGTTCCATATAAAGTTCTTACTAATTCGACACCAATTTTTCTATCTTCCCTGTAATGCTTAGCTTCTACAAGGCACAATAATCTTCCAATTTCAGTGTTCATATAGGCCAAAATATCAGCACCTCCATCTCTTGTTTGTTTTGTCAGTTCAACATCCCATCCCATGTCTCGCAATAAATCAGCAAGTAACTCTTCGAATTCTCTTGGTGAGAGATTTCGCAAACTATCAGGCTGTTGCTTCAAAGACGTAATTAGTTTTTTATTTGCACTTACTATTATTGGATTTGTTTCGGTAAGAATTTTATTCTTGGGGACAAGAATACCATTTTGGATATCATAGAGCGGTTCTTTTGTTGAAGAAAGTATTGAATCAATATTGTCGCCCCGTATTAGCTTGCTTAGGATAGAGAGTGCAAGCGGAAACCCCTTAGACGCCTCAATAGCTTGTGAAATTTGTGAATCGGTTAAATCAGTCGATAACAGCTTTCGTAGTAAATCTCCTGTGGATGAATTTGATAGTGGTTCAAGCCACAAATGTTCTCCCCTTGAAAATTTCAATGGCTTTTGTCTAATAAAAACAAGTGAAGAAACAATTTTGTAATTAAAAATCTTCCCAACTACTTCTTCGTGCTTTTTTTGAGACCAAACATCCGTTCCATCAATAACAATAGTCAGTCTATCTCCTCTTTCATATCGATCATCGCTTATTCTGCGAATTTCAATAAGCAAATTTTCGATTGCATTGTCGTCAATATTTGAAGAAAGGTCTAACCATAATGGAGTGTAAGAAATCCTTCTTGAAGAAAACCATTGTTTGACAAGAGTAGTTTTACCTACACCACTTGGACCTGAAATTATTGTTGGAGAAAAGAAATAGCCACGTCTATATAGACGTTCGTTGAGCCATTCTAATTCTTTTTCACGTCCGATAAAGTTTTGATCATACTCTCTTTCAAAGTCAAAGGTCATTGATGTCTGATTAATTTCGCCTAACGGTTAACGGCTTGGCGTTGTGGCGATATTCTGTGTTATGTCTGCCCACAACTAAAGCCGAATAATGAACTACTGTACAAGTTTAGTTATACTGCTCAATAGCGTTTTGTCACTCTGGATATGCAGCACAATAGCGAAACAAAAGCCGAAGTATATTTCCTCATGCCGCCATAACGCCAAGCCGCTGTTAGCAGCAGGTTTTCAAATGTCGTTTTATTCAATTCCAAGGTCTCTTTCCATTTGTTGCCATTCTTTTCCAAATGCGATACACTCTAAGGCTGCTTTGCGTTTTTCATCTGGTAAACATCGAATGCAAGTTGGATATTGGATACCCTTGTAGTTTTCTTTGCATTTTGGACATAATTCCATTCTATGTAAGTCATAACTCGAAGCACATCTCTTGCAAGCTGTTATTGTGTCTTCAAATGAAAGATATTTGATGTCGTCATTCAAATAAAGCAAAAATGCTTCTTTCTCTATCGTTTCGGAATTTTGCTCCTTCGCAAATTCCCGTTGAAGCCAATACCTAATATTTGATAAATTTTGTTTGTTCTTCCATTTGTCCTTTGAAGTAAAACACTTATCACGAACTTCAATTGCGTCTTCGTTTTCGTAAAAAATTGCGATAAGTTCATCCAAAGATTTATAGTGTGGAGTGTCGAACTCTTGCCGACATGAAGTGCAACGATATTCGGGGATTTTCCTAACTCTTTTGCTCGGATTACTACACTTGCAATGCGGACAAAAGGGAACGGGTACATAATCATACTTTTCTATCACATAGCTAACAAACTCATTTTTGTCGACCGTAGGGTTTGTGTCTTTGTGCTCTTGAGCATATGTTCTCGTGACCTCTCTAAGATATTCGGAGTAGTTCTTGGGGTGGGAACGATGCTGTATGGTCAAAGTGTCCTTACTTCCGCATATTTCACACTTGTCTTTTATGATTTTAGCCCTTCGTTCTTTCCAATCCTTTGAATGCCAAGACTGTTGTCCTTCTTTGAAACTATCCCAATAATTTTTTACTGCAGATTTTATGTCAATTTTACCATTCAACAATTTGTCCCTAAGCTCAATGCGTTC
>CAZCKF010000167.1:0-7078 GCA_964499155.1 uncultured Chitinophagaceae bacterium | reverse complement strand
GGTCCTTGCATCCATTGTACTCACGTTGGATATCTGGTTCAGTGGTGTTGGCGAACCATAATAATCTACCATAATGCCATCCAGCATTTGCGGATTGGCCTTACCTGCACGGATCTTAACAAGTTCTGACTCCAGGTGGTGGATAGCCTTTCCCATTGACTCCTGAGACATTTCCGTGATCAGTGATAATTCTTCAGTGGACATACGATGTAAATTATGCGAAGCAAAACTAATGAATCAGTGAAAAGGTAATGATAAAAAAAATGCTGAAACCATGTTTCAGCATTTCTAAAATGAGGTTGATGCACTATTGTTCCGCAACCACCGGTTCTTTAGCCAATGTAACAACCTTTGGTGCTTTGAACTCCGGAATTGTGTTCTGGCTGGCAACGACCAGTTTCGTTTTCGTACGACGGGAATAGAGCAACCCGATCCCTGTGAATGAAAGACCAAGCATGATCATTATCAGGGTAGTGGGTCCAAGTGAACGGCCCATATAAGCGATTGCAATAAACATGATGTTGATAGCAACACAGGTAATCGTAATATTCGTATGGTTAAGGCCTTTATCAAGTAAAAGATGATGAACATGGTTCCTGTCTGGCGTGAAAGGAGATTTCCCTTTAAATATGCGGATCGTGAAAACGCGCAACGTATCGAGAAGGGGAACAAGCAGGATAGAAAAACCTACAGCTACTGCTGATTCTATTGGGAAACTCACTGCACTGCTTCCAGCAACAGTAATAAATTTTATTACAAGAATTGAATTCACCAATCCAATCAACAATGATCCAGAATCGCCCATAAATATTTTAGCAGGATGCTGGTTGAAGATCAGGAATGCAATCAAACTACCCGCAAGTGAAAAAGCCATCAATGAATACGCAGGCATGTCAACGGCAAAGAAATAAATTCCGAACACTGTCATGGTTAACAATCCAAGCGTACCAGCAAGCCCATCAACTCCATCAATCAGGTTGAATGAATTTATTACAACTATAATTGTGAGATAAGAAATGGCAAGACTAAATGCTTCCGGTAATTCTTCAAAACCAAGAAGGCCATGCATACTTGTGATCCGGATTCCTGCCAGATGAATCAGGATGGAAGCAGCGATCATTTGACCGATGAATTTTTTTGTAGCAGACAGTACAAGCAGATCATCTTTCAATCCAAGAAAGAAGATTACAAAAGCTGCAGCAAAAAAATATTGGAATTCAGGATTTGCGTAAGCTGAAATTGATAACAGGGATGCGAGCAGGAATCCACCAAAGATTCCGATCCCACCGAGGGAAGCTACAGGTCTCGTATGAATTTTTCTTTCGTCGGGTAAATCGTACAGTTTCTTGAGTACCGCAATCTGCAACACTACAGGAATGGCGAGGAAAGTAATTATAAAAGAAACCGAGCTTGTCAACAATACATCGAGCATTCGAGCAGAGTTTGGGTTACAAAAATAGGGTTAAAGACTAACTGAGAAATCACTCTTTACAAAATTTTAATGTCAAATCACCTTTAATAATCAGTATACTCCGTACAAAATCGACTATGTATACGGGTAAGGTTTTGATTTGGTTTTTTAGTCAAAAACACCGCACATTTGCACCACCAAACCGTTTTCGGTAGAATTGGAATCTTACAAATCCATTTAAGGAGTAATCATTATAGTAAATATCATGCCTGAACTAAAAGATATAGCTGCACAAATTCGACGCGATGTATTGCGTATGGTTCATGGAGCCAACAGTGGACACCCAGGTGGTTCGCTTGGTTGCACGGATTATTTTACTGCGCTTTATTTTAACGTAATGAAACATAATCCTGCTTTCAAGATGGATGCAGTACAGGAAGATGTTTTTATTTTATCTAACGGTCACATATCCCCAGTTTTTTATTCGACGCTCGCACGTGCTGGATATTTTGATAAAAAAGAATTATCAACATTCAGAAAAATCGATTCCCGTTTACAAGGACATCCCGCCACACATGAACATCTTCCGGGGATTCGCATTGCTTCAGGCTCACTTGGGCAGGGGATGAGCGTAGCCATAGGCGCGGCTTTGACAAAAAAACTGAATGGGGAAAAAAACGTGGTATTTTCTCTACATGGCGACGGAGAATTACAGGAAGGTCAGGTGTGGGAAGCAATTATGTTCGCTGGCCATAATAAAGTCGACAACCTGATTTCAACCGTTGACTGGAATGGTCAGCAGATCGATGGACCCACCGATAAAGTTTTGACGCTCGGCCATATACCAGATAAATTCCGTGTATTTGGATGGGAAGTTTTAGAAATGGATGGAAATAATATGGATGAGGTCGTAGCGACACTTCAAAAAGCAAAAGCGCATACGGGTCAGGGTAAGCCCATCGCCATCATCATGCGAACGATCATGAGTAAGGGAGTTGACTTCATGGAAAATGATCACAACTGGCATGGAGTAGCCCCAAATGATGATCAGCTAAAGAAGGCGCTTGAACAAATTCCGGAAACACTTGGTGATTATTGAGAGGTCAATAGTCAAAAGTCAATAGTCAATAGTCAATAACGTCTCACAGGTATCAAAAAATCATTACGGTCGATACTTGAAGTTAGGCATTCACTATTCACTACTCACTACTCACTACTCACCACTCACCACTCACCATCTTCCCCCCCAATCATTCACTTCTCAAAGAAAACGTCCGCAAGGATGCTTTGTTTGCGGGAAACCATGATGCGAGCATGGCTATTACAAAAACGGTTATGCCTACCAGTAAGAAATCCTGCCATTGCAATTTTACCGGAAAGTAATCTATCAGGAAAGAACCTCCCTGTAATGGAATCAGTTTATAATTGATTTGCAGGTAAGCAGTAATGACAGCGATCAACATGCCGATCACACCACCAATTAATGAGAGAATAAATCCTTCACTCAAAAATATTTTTCTAATCAGGTTTCGATCTCCACCGAGTGCAAATAATACCTGGATGTCTTTATCCTTTTCCAGTACAAGCATGGTTAGTGCTGCAATCATTGTAAATGCAGCAACGATAAGTATCAATGACAGCACAGCATAGATCACCCATTTTTCAGCACGCATCACGGCATATAAACTTCGATTCTGTTCAAAACGTGTTTCAGTTTTGTAATTACTTCCCAATGCAGCCTGTAATTCATCCCGAAGATCCTCTGCCTGTTCGGGATCGTGGATGGCAATCTCGACACTGCCGTATTGGTTTGGTTGCAGATCAAGCATGCGTTTCATGAATTGCAGGTTAGTAAGAACATATTTGTTGTCGAAATCCTGCTGGATCACGAATGCCCCAGATGTATTTGCTGTATCCACACTTAGTGATTTCATCGGATCGATGAGATCTGCATCGGTCTTCCTGGGTAAATAAACCACAAGGGGAAGAATATTTCTGTCAGACTGCACGCCAATAGCATTTTCAACTCCAGCACCGAGAACAAGGAAAGGTGATTCATCATTCCCCACATTAAAATCGCCTTTGATCATATTGTCTGCAACTCCTGCGACATATGGATAATTATCATCGACTCCCTTCAGGTAAACAATGGATTGAAGATCCCCATGCTGCAGCAAGGCCTTTTCTTCAACAATGAGCGAAAAATTTTTTATTCCCTTTGTTCCTCGTATTTGTGAAATCTGTTCTTCTGTAAGGGTAAGCACCTTTCCCTTCGAAGGCGATATTCTTAGATCTGTATAAAATGAAGAATACAATGATTGTACAAGACTTTCAAATCCATTGAAAACACTCAATACCAGAATAAGCGCTGATGATCCAAATACAATGGCAACAATACTGATCCATGCAATGATGTTGATTGCATTGGTTGATTTTTTTGCTTTGAAGTAGCGCCAGGCGAATAATAAATACAATCTGATTTTTGATTTTTGATTTTGGATTTTGGATTTGCTCTACATGTATCGAAGAGACGTTTAATATGTATGTTAAAAAATTTAATTCGGAAGCATCCTAAAATGTCGGGACTTGGACATTGGATACTGGACTTTGGCTCACTCTCTTTTTGGTTCTTCACCCTCATCATTACGGATATTCTTGAAAATTTCCTCCATTTTAAAAACCTGGTCGAGTGTTTCGTCTTTGAAAAATTTAAGTTCCGGAATGCGGCGGAGCTGTTGCTTGACGCGTGATGCAAGCTCACGTTTGATCTCCCATGCACGTTCATCCATTTTTTTCATGGTTGCTTTTGGATCTTTGACCTGGAACAGGCTCAAATAAATTCTCGCTTCAAGCAGGTCGGGAGTCACTTTTACACTTGAAATGGAAACCATACCTCCATCGATCATGGAAAGCCCAAGTCTTTGAAAAATTTCGCTCAGCTCCTGGTGCAATAAACCACCGATCTGTTTCTGACGTTTTCCTTCCTGCATAACCAAAACTGTTGTGCTGGTAAAATTAGTTACTTTGCTGCGACAAGTTGCGGAATATCAAAGATGAAGAAATATGCAAGGGTATTTGGATATCTGAAACGTTATAAAGCGAAAATTCTTCTCTATTTTCTCTTCATTACCCTATCTATCCTGTTTTCCCTGTTATCCCTCGGCCTCGTTATGCCCTTCCTCGAATTGATTTTTGGCGGTGATGGAACGGGCTTTGGAAACCTTGCCGAAAAATCGGACAACAAGGTCATTCATTCAATCAGGTCTTTTCTCATCAGCCAGATCGGAAAGGATGATAACGTGGTGGAAGGCAAAATAAAAATGCTTGGATTCATCTGTGGCGCACTCATCATTTCAATTTTTTTCAAAAACGTATTCCTTTTTTTATCGTACTATATTCTCAACCCACTAAAACACCGGGTGGTAAATGAATTGCGCATTGAACTGTATAATAAAATTCTTCACCTGCCAATCGGGTATTTTACAGAAAAAAGAAAGGGTGACCTGATCAGCAGGATAACCAATGATATCGCAGAAGTTGAAACATCAGTAGTAGGAACTCTTGAAGGGTGGATTCGTGATCCGCTTACCATCATTTTCACTCTCTCCTATTTAGTATATCTGAGTCCGCATTTAACACTTGTCATTCTCGTATTCATTCCGCTGATTGGATTTATCATTGGCAGGATCTCACGCGCTTTAAAAAAACAGTCTGCTGAACTTGCCATTAAATATGGGGAAGCTGTATCAGTTCTTGATGAAACGCTTTCTGGTTTAAGAGTTATCAAAGCGTTTAATATTGAGAACCTGCTGAAAAATAAATTCATGTCGATCAATACTGACCTGCTCCATTCACGCAACAGGATCAGTTACCGTCGCGACATTGCTTCGCCGATGTCTGAATTTTTAGGTGTTAGCCTTTTTTGTGGCATTCTTTATTTCGGCGGCAATTGGGTGTTAAAAGGAACCATTCCCCTGGAGGCATCGGCTTTTCTGGGGTACCTCGTGGCATTTTACCAGATCATAACACCTGCAAAAACACTATCTACTTCATTCAGCAACATGCAGAAAGGAAGTGCTGCCATCAACCGGATCGAAGAAGTTTTGCAAACAAAAAATACCGTTGACGAAAATCCAAATGGAATCCAAATTCAATCATTCGAAAAGAGTATTGAATTTAAAAATGTTTCCTTCTCCTATGATGGCCATATTATCCTTGACAATATTAATCTCACCATCGAAAAAGGAAAAACAATTGCTCTCGTTGGTTCATCCGGAGCAGGAAAATCAACGCTCGCTGACCTTGTACCAAGATTCCATGACGTGACCTCTGGTGAAATATTGATCGACGGAAAAAACATTCGTGAATATTCATTGCATTCACTGCGTAACCTGATGAGTATTGTTACACAGGAACCCATTTTATTCAATGATTCCATTGAAGGAAATATCAGGTTGGGTAAACCAGAAGCATCTTCTGGTGAAATTCAGTCTGCTGCCCAGGTTGCAAATGCCCATGCCTTTATTTCAAAAAAAGAAAACGGTTACAATACCAATGTCGGCGATCGCGGAACAAAACTTAGCGGAGGAGAAAGACAACGATTGACAATAGCAAGAGCCCTTGTAAAAAATCCACCGATTCTTATTCTCGATGAAGCTACATCCTCGCTCGATACGGAGAGTGAAAGACTCGTGCAGGATGCGATCAATAAAATGATGCAGAACAGGACAAGCCTCGTGATCGCACACAGGCTCAGTACCATCCGTCATGCAGATGAAATTATTGTTTTACAAAAAGGAAAAATTGTTGAGCGTGGCAATCATGTACAGTTACTTGCGCAAAATGGATTTTACAGGAAGCTTGTGGAGATGCAGGAGGTAAAGTAAAAGCTGTTAGCTTTTGGCTATTGCCCGCCCGGATGACTCGGTCGGACGGGGCTTTTGGAGGCATTGATGGAGGTCTTAGTAAAGAAGTTATTCGGAGAATATTTCTCTCGAGATTACCAATTTTTGAATCTCCGATGTTCCCTCCCCGATTGTGCACAATTTGGCATCGCGGTAGAATTTTTCAACAGGAAAATCTTTTGTGTATCCATAGCCTCCGAATATCTGTACCGCGTCATTGGCAACTTTTACGGCCACCTCGCTCGCATAATATTTTGCCATGGCAGAAAGTTTAGAAACTTTTTGTCCACGCGATTTTAAATCACAGGCAGAATTTGTTAAAAGATCTGCAGC
Organism: uncultured Chitinophagaceae bacterium; assembly: GCA_964499155.1. Lineage (GTDB taxonomy): Bacteria > Bacteroidota > Bacteroidia > Chitinophagales > Chitinophagaceae > CAZCKF01. The sequence goes on along the minus strand of CAZCKF010000167.1, from coordinate 430 downwards.
CTGAATTTCAGTGGCCATATCTGCAAGCTTAAATGATATGCCCTGGAAGCTTGCAATTGGTTTATCAAACTGATGTCTTTCCTGCGCATATTTAAGCGAAGCATCATAAGCACCTTTAGCGATTCCAAGTGCAAGAGAAGCAATCGAAATCCTTCCCCCATCAAGTACAGCGAGTGCCTGTTTGAATCCTTCTCCAACATTACCGAGTCGATTCGCATCAGAAATGCGGCAGTTATCAAAAATCATTTCCGCAGTTTCGCTTGCGCGCATGCCGAGCTTGTTTTCCTTTTTTCCACCGGTAAAACCGTTTGTACCGCGTTCAACAACAAAAGCAGTCGCATTGTTTTTTGCACGCGGTTCTCCTGTACGACAAATAACCACAGCAACATCTCCGCTTATTCCATGCGTGATCCAGTTTTTTGTTCCATTG
>CAZCKF010000166.1:1997-7112 GCA_964499155.1 uncultured Chitinophagaceae bacterium | reverse complement strand
GGTGGATTATACTCTGTGATACATAACAACTATTGTTTCACAAACTGACCGTGCTGTTTTGTGATTCCATCTGTTGTAATCACTGTATAGATGCCTGGCGATAATTCTGAAACATTTATTTGCAGTTGTGCTGTATTGTCCATCACTTTTGATCTCACCATTTTTCCTGTTGCATCGAATAAGTGAATAGCTACCTTCTTTTCTGTACCGCTGAATTTGATCCCAAGTATGGATGTAGCTGGATTTGGGAACAATATTAGATTTCCTGTTTTGCTTTCGAAAAGCAGCGACACAATGGATGAATATTCAAAATTGCCATTATTGTCCACCTGTTTCAACCTGTAAAAATTGATTCCATCAAAGGGCATCACATCATCAAAATGATATTCATTTAACTGCATGCCTGTACCTGTAACTTTACCAATGGAAATAAATTGAACACCATCGCGACTTCGTTCAATCATGAAGTGACTGTTGTTCGATTCATTTGCGGTCTTCCAATGTAAGTTAGCTGTTGTTCCAACTTTCTTTGCAGTAAATGTTAACCAGTTTACTGGCAAAGCTCCATCAACAATAAATGTATCCAATTCAAATAAACTCCAGATACCATCTGCATTGCGCGTGCGAATGGCAAGCATATGTTGACCACCTGAAATTCCCTGTGGTACAACTGCCATAAATGTTTGGTTAATTGTATTTCCAGGATTATTCACCACCAGTGGCGATGCAAGTCCAACACCAGGATCCGCATCGATAAAATATTCTGCAGCAGTTATAATGCCTGCATCCGTTGCAGCAGGTGAAATATAAAATACACGTTGCTCAAATAAACTCCATACACCCGCACTATTTCTTACACGAATGGCGAGGTTGTGAAAACCCTGCGATAATGAAACAGGAAATGCCAAAGTAAAGTTGACTGTGCCGCCGGATGAACCAATTGACACCGGGTTACCACTACCCGGACCTCCTGCATCGTTGTCAATGAAGTATTCAGCAGCTACGATATTTGTTGCATCAACTGCACCTGTTGAAACATAAAACCCGCGGGATTCAAACAAACTCCATTCACCATTTGCGTTGCGCACACGGATGCCGAGAAAATGAAATCCTGGTGATACAGATGTTGGAATATTTGCAATAAAATTTACAGTACTTCCCGCAGCTCCGACAACAAGTGGTGTACCTGATCCTGGTCCTCCTCCATCGTTGTCAATAAAATATTCTGCGGATGTAATATTTGAGACATCAGCCGAGGCGCTGCTGATATAAAATCCCCTGGACTCGAATAATGACCATTCTCCATTTGTATTTCGAATACGAATACCAAGGAAATGAAAGCCGGCCGATAGTGGAGCTGGAATGCCAATTGAAAAATTCACAATCCCTCCAGCACTTCCTATGTTGATTGCTGTCCCTGCTCCGGCACCGGGATCCGTATCGAAAAAATATTCTGCAGCAGAAATATTTGTAACATCCGAAGAAGATGAAGAAACGAAAAAACCTCTTGATTCAAACAAAGCCCAGTTACCATCATTGTGTTGAACGCGTAAACCAAGAAAATGAAAGCCTGGTGTCAATGACGCAGTTGAAATGGTGCTTGAGAAATTGATTGTATCGTTCGCACCTGAAATCGTTATTGGTATCCCTGATCCCGGACCTCCGTCGGTATCGAAAAAATATTCTGCTTTTTGAAATCCCTGTGCATTGCATAGAAAAACAACAAGGATAAACACGCAGGTATTTACCATCCTTTTCATAAAAAATGTTTTGGGTGAAAAAGAAGGTTAGTTGTTTTTACGTGCTTCAACATTAACCGTAAGTGTTCCGCCTGCAGCAATTGTCGGATTTGTGATGTTCATGCTAAATATAAATGGCAGCCTCGATGCGCGACTGTTTGCCCAGTTTAAGCTACCCACAGGATCATACAAAAGCCCGATATCTTTCCCATCACTGCCAGCATTGTTTGCAGGACCTGCAGCAATAGTAAAATTCATTAAGCCATTGTTTGTTCCTGCATCCACACCTGCCTGGTCAACCATTTGTGGGTCCTGGTTTTCAATATTGCCACCTGAATTCACATTGCTGTTAAATGACCATGGTGCATTGGTCCCGGCGTTATACGTAACGTTATTATTGAATGTACTTAAACTGATATTTGATGCAGCATTTCTCCTTACAAAAACGTTGTTGGTAAATGATAAAAACCTGTTTGAATTACCTGCTACCTGCCTTGAGCCGCTGCTCGGACCGTACCATAAATTATGATTAAATAGAACGTTGATGGAATTATGAAACCCGTTAATGTTACCATCCACGCAACATCCTGTTTCATAAAAAATATTGTTCTGGAAAAGAAAGTTCTGATAAGTTGAACCTGTTGTAGCCTGCACCTGGGCATTTGCGAAGAAATTTCCCTCAAAGAGATATCCATTGTAAGTACCAGATCCAGTTAAATAAATAAATGAATTGATGTAATTACGAAAGAAACGGACGTTTTGAACAATGGGAGTAGTCTGCAGATATATGGCAGTCCCAAATACAAAACCATGCAATTCAGTTCCGGAGGCACCCGTCCCATTAATTTCCACCTGGCCTAATATTGCTATCTGAGGAAGATTTTTATCCGGCGCCCATCCTGGGCCCATCAATACAAGTTGTTTGCTGTTAATTACAAAATTTGCATATGCATTAGGCGATCCATGAACATAAATGGTATCTCCGCTGCTGCTGGCATCTACGGCTGCCTGGATATTGTTGAATTGCGCAATGGTGGAAGGAGTATTGCTGACCGTACGCACAGTGGCAAATAAATATGAACCTGCACAAATGCAGAACATAAGCAGTAATAAAAAATTTTTCATAAAAAAGTTTGCGTTAAAAGTTTAGGTTTTAAAAATCGCAAACGAATATGTGTGGATGGAGAGAGGGAAACAATACCCCAGTGAGGTAAAAACGGAAAGCTTCATGCCTCAGGCTTCAGGCTTCATGAATTTTCATTAGCATTCAAATGTGAAATGATCCGATCAGGAAACGACCGTACTCAAAGCCTTTAATGAAATTTCAATTTACCAGTTTCCAAGAAGTCTCGAAGCTGCTCGCAGCTTGAGGCTCGCAGCTCGAAGCTTTGTTATACAATTCCTTGCTGACTTGCCTTGAGTATCGCTTCGCTCCGTGAAGCCACATGAAGTTTGCGGTAGATTTTTTTTACATGTGTGCGCACAGTTTCGTAACTGATGAATGCTTTTGCAGCAATATTTTTGAAATCATTTCCCTGAACCATTAGTTGGAGAATTTCCTTTTCACGTTCGCTGAGTTGGAAATCGGTATTAGTTGGTTCTACCAGGATCACATTTTTGCCGGAGAAAAAACGCAAAACATTTTTTGCGACAGATGGGCTCATTGGTGCTCCGCCATTGTATACTTCAGTTACGGCTTGCAATTGCGTAACAGGTGGATCATTTTTTAGAATATAACCTGATGCACCTGCACAAAGTGCTTTGAATATTTTTTCACTGTCATTAAAAACAGTCTGTATCAGCACTTTTACTTCAGGAAATTTTTCTGTTATCTCTTTTGTTGCCTCAATGCCATTGATACCAGGCATTTCAATATCCATCATCACTACATCAGGATTTGCACTGCGAATTTTTAATTCGATGCTTCCAGCATCTGGATAGGTGCCGGTACAATTATAACCGGGACTGCCATTTAAAATGGCTTGCAATCCTTCTCTTACGAGCGTATTATCTTCAAAAACGGCAACCCGGATATTCATACAATCAACAATATGGCATATTATTTCATTAAAAGGAATACCTCACTGGGGTATTTTGAAATCGATGCATACACTGGTTCCTTCTGCATCCGATGACCCGATCTTATAATCGGCCCCAATTGCACGAGCCCTCTCCCGCATGTTGGTGAGACCATTTCCTCTCTTACCCTCTTGAGGGTCAAAACCCTTACCATTGTCCTCAACCAAAACACGAAGTTTGCTGTCCACTTTCAAAACAGAAAATTTAATCTCCGATGCTTCACTGTATTTAACCGCATTATTGATGGCTTCCTTGCAAATGAGGTAAAGGTTTTTCCTCGCCTGCATATCGAGCTTAACAGGATCAAGTTCCGTTGCGGCATTAACAGAAACCTGCATATCTCTCGCCTTTGCCATGTCCAATGCGAATTCTTCTATGCGGTGCACGAGTCTTTCCATTGTATCATGGTTGGGATTTACCAGCCACACGATATCATTCAACTTGACAATCATCTCTGAAGCCGTTAATGAAATCTTTTTCATTATTGCCTCAACATCGTTTAACTGCCGGGTATTGATCTTTTGGTTTGCCAGGTGTGTGTGCATCATGATACCACTCAGCGTCGCACCAAGATCATCGTGTAATTCACGTGCAATGCGATCACGCTCTTCATCACGGGCAGCAACTGACAACCTGATTCGATCTATTTCCTGCTGCTTGAGATCAATCCTCCTTCGTTGCGTGAAGTATTTCCATAGTAAAAACAAAACTGCCCCAAGCAACACAACACCTGCCGCAAGAATATAAATCCAATTGTTCTTGGTCTGAAGCAGCACATCCTGGTTTTTGATCTCCAAATCTTTCTGCAAAAGCATTTTCTCCTTTCTCTCAGTCTGGTATTGTGCCTCAAGTGCAGCAATGTTTTTCTTTATATCAGCACTGCCAATCGAATCTTTGATCGTTACGTATTGCTCGTAAGCATCTAGCGCTTTTTTATACTGACCTGAACCAGATGCTGCCTGGTATTTCAAATAAAACAATTCCTGCAATTCTGAATTATGCTGGCCTTTCCGCGCCATGGAAATTGATTCAGTCAACAATTGGTCTGCTGATGAATAGTTTCTTTCCCTGATTAATATGTCAGCAAGGCCTTTATTCGCATACACAATTCCATATTCATGCTGTAACTCTTTAGAAAGTTTAATCGCTTCCTGGAAAAAATTTCTTGCTGCATCGAAATTCTTTAATGCGGTTGTTGTGTGGCCGAGATTTACAAGGGCATTGATCTTAAGATTATCATCCCCTGAATTGTTCGCAACCAACAGTGCCTCTTTTAATACAATATTTGCAGAATCAT
>CAZCKF010000166.1:0-1987 GCA_964499155.1 uncultured Chitinophagaceae bacterium | reverse complement strand
ACCGATGTTGTTCAATGCATAACCAACTCCAACAACATCGTTGACCGCCTTTGCCATTTGGAGTGATCTCCTGTTGTAATGCAATGCCTGGTCGATTCGGTCAAGGTTTTGAAATATACCCGCAACATTCGAATACACAATTCCCAGTCTTAAAGTATCGGCTGCAGTTTCGAAATGTTTTGAACTTTGTAAATAATACCAGGCAGCACTGTCATTATTTCCCAGGTATTGAAAAATGCTCCCGATATTTCCCATGAAAGTGCCAAGGAATTTGTGATCATGATTTTCTGTAATGGATAATCCCCATTTTGAAAGGCGCATGGAAGAATCAAATAATCCTTTCATATTCAGTATTCCGCCCTGGTATGAAACATATTTTTGTTGACCTCGTTTAAAATTTAATCGTTTGGAAAGTTTTAAGGATCGCTGGTAATAGTAATCAACAGTGTCGTAGTTCGTATACTCAAACAATCCTCCATAATCAAGCAATGTAAGTGCAAGCGCAGTATCATGTGGCGGATTAACAATGACCTTCCAGTATTTCTCTTTATCTGTTTCCTGTGCATTAGCATGGGAGGAAAGAATGCACAGGCCTGCGAACAATAGCTTTTTCACAAACAGCGATTTGGTTAGGCTTAAGATAATGAAAAAGACATAAGGATTTAGCTATAAGCTTTAAGCTATAAGCTTATAGCTATAAGCTTTCCTCAAACACATAATAAGGTGGCAGCTACAATACCAGCGGTTTCGGTTCTTAAACGTGTGTTACCCAGTGAAACCATGGAGTAATGATGCTTTACTGCAGATTCCACTTCTTCTCGTGTAAAATCACCTTCTGGACCAATGAGTATAATGGCAGATGATAATGAATCATTGATTACATCCCGCAGTTCACGTTTTTCTCCTGTGAAACAATGAGCAATGAACTTCTGTTGTGCATTTTCAGTTTCAAGCACGGTGTTAATTTTTGTGACTTCTTTTAATACGGGCATCCATGCCTGGCGGCTTTGAATTAATGCACTGCTGAGGATATGCTGGGATCTTTCTTCTTTAAATTTTAATTTCTCTGTATGTGCACATTGTAATGGAATGATTGTGGTCACACCAATTTCAGTTGCTTTTTCCAGGAACCATTCGAAGCGTGTGGGATTTTTTAATAATGAAATGGCAATGGTAATTTTTCTTTCCGGTGGCGAAACCTTTATCGATCCTGTAATTTGAATCGATGTTTTCTTCCTGTGATCATCCACAATTTCACCTGTGTGCAAATGGCCTCTCCCATCTGTTATCTGTAGCTTCTCTCCTTTCTTCATTCTCAAAACACCTGCAATGTGTTTAGATGTTTCTTCATCAAAGGTGACGTGCTCATTTGTGATGGAATGGGGATGGTAGAAGTATGGAAGCATTTAAATAGGAGGTTAGGATGATGGAGGATTGCGGGATGAATGTTCAATGTCCAATGTCCAATCCACAATGTCCAATGTCGCTTAAATCATGCAACAGCCAGCATTTAGCCCGGACCATCAAACTTAAAATCAAAAAAAAAATCTCCGAAAACGAAAACCAATTTCTGATAATTCGGGTCTTCGGCAATCCAAAATCCAAAATCAAAAATCCAAAATCAAAACGGCGGTTCGTCATCCTCGGAAATATCATTCATCCTGCTGCTCGTCTGTATGTACAACTTCGGACCATCAGTATCTGCGACTGGCTTCCAGTTACCTGTTGGCAATCCCATCCCGGAAAAATCATTTCCATCATCTTCAATAAATTTCTGAATGTGCAACAATGCACGAAGCTTGATTGTTTCGAGTGAACCATTTCTGTGCTTTGCAATTCTTACATGCGTTTCGCCTCGATTGTTTTCACCCATTTCATTGGTGGTGATGTCGTAATATTCCGGACGATAGAGGAACATTACCATGTCAGCATCCTGTTCGATTGCTCCGGATTCTCGCAGATCGCTTAATTGAGGCATCTTGTTTCC
>CAZCKF010000165.1:0-7115 GCA_964499155.1 uncultured Chitinophagaceae bacterium | reverse complement strand
AACCAGCACAGGACGGTGGTTATCGTGGTTTAAATCCTAACCAGGGAGAAACTGTACTGGCTGCAACACAACGTCCACCAAATTTCTGGGGCTTCTATACAACTGCTGCTCCTGCGGGTGGTGTTGACACAGGTGCAAGAACATATTTCAAAAACTTTTCGCCGCTGCCGATAATGACCTATGCAGAATTGCAATTCATCAAAGCTGAAGCACAATTGAAAAAAGGTGACCAGGCAAATGCAAATACAGCATACATGAATGGGATCAACGGAAGCTTTGATCACCTGACAACTCACGTTACAGGATATCAGCCAATCACTCCGGCAGATCGAGCTGCTTTCCTTGCTGATACTGGCATCAGTACAAATGTGACGCTCAGTAAAGTGATGGTGCAAAAATTCATTGCGCTCTGGCCATGGGGTATGGAGGAAATCTGGGTTGATCTTAGAAAATATCAGTATAGTTCTACCATCTTCCGCGGCTTCACACCACCCACAAGCTTGTATCCAGATAATGCGGGTAAGCTCGCCCAACGCGTGAGACCACGTTATAATTCTGAATACATCTGGAATGTGGAAGCACTCAAAGCAATTGGTGCACTTGAATTGGATTATCATACTAAACCTGTTTGGTTCTCTCAACCGTAACAATAATTGACAATGATGAAAAAACTATTAATTATATCAGCGCTTTCCGGGTTTGTGTTCCTGATGGCCTGTGAAAAGACAAGTGAACTGCTGGATGTTAACACGCAGTGGCAATTGTCCGATACTGCTGCCAATGCACAGGTAAAATTTGTTCATGCATTTGCATCAACAACACCAGCGCTTACATCAGGTGCAGGTCCAAGTTTGCAGATCTGGGCGAATGGAAAAAAAGTAACCGGTACCACTGCGACGCTTGATGCAGTTGCCTATAGTGGTCAGTTCCCCGCATCAACAGCGTATTCACTCCTGCCGGCAGGACAAACCACTTTTTATTTTATAATGAACAGATGGACCGGTGGTGTATTTGCACCAGTTGCAGGAGATACTGTTTTCAAAACAACGCAAACACTCGTTGCCGGAAAAAAATATAGCATCTACCTGGTAGATACAGTTCCAACACCAAATGTGATCATGGTTGAGGACACATGGACGCCTCCGGATTTTGGTACGTACAAGATCAGGTACACCAACCTCGTGGCAAATCCAACAGACCGTTATGATGTTTACTCGCTTCGCAATGCAAAAAACATTTTCACTAATGTTGGTTATAAGGAATTTACTCCTTACATATCATTGCCAGCACCTGCAACTGCAGACACGCTAATTGTAAGAAGAACCGGAACAATGACACTGATCGATAGTGTAAAAGGATTCTTCCCAACTGGTGAAAGAGTGTATACCCTGTTCAGTCGCGGTAAGACGGGAGTGACGGGAAGGACGCCGGCGACTACATGGACTACTAATCGTTAGAGGTTGATTAGTTGGAATGGTTGGAAGAGTTGGAATGGTTGGAGGTTGGGGTCGTTTATATTCGAAAGCTTAATACAAGAAATTGAGAAGGTTGTTTAATAGCAGCCTTCTTTTTTTTTATTTCACACAAAGGCGCAAAGTGAGCAAAGACGCAAAGATTTTTCGAAAATGCTAATACTTCGGTTTCACGATACGTTCAGGAAACTCCCCCCGTTGCGGCTTCAATTAAATTATTCGAATATCAACTGATTCAAATACACATCGCGTTTACGATCTTCTAAATTAATGTCGATTGCCGATGTGTAACTATTGGAGCGACAGCTTGCAGCGTATAGCGTGTAGCTTGAAGCCAAATTAGAAACCAGGAAGTTAAAAATTCTCCGCCGGTACATTAACCACCAAATCATGCAGCTTCTCCTTCCCTTTTAAGTTTGCCGCTCTCCACCTCACATTAAACAAACCACCATGCAGCACGGTAACATCATATCCCTTCTCCGATAATATCCGCGCGGATTCGAAAACTTCGGGTTGACCCGAGAAGGCGTACAATAATATTTTGTTGCCGCTGGGTATTTGAGAAAGATCGCCTGCCTTGATAGTTGCAAATGGGACATTGATCGCGTTTTTCATACGACCAACATTTCTGAAAGTTTCTTTTGACGTGTTGTTAAATTCTTCTGCAGTTCTTACATCAATTATAACAGGCTTGTTTGTATTGAGGAATTTATCAAGATTATGCGATGTGATAACAGCGTATTTTATATGTGAGTTGTGCTTTATTGCAAGTTTTGATTCTTCTGATGCAAATTGAAGCCAGCCATCCATGCCGCCATAAAGTACCGTGATATTGTCAAAACCATTTTCCTTTAAAATTTTTACTGCCTTTGGACTGTCAGAACCAAAATCATCTACCACAAGAATTGGTCGTGAAATGCGAAGCGTTGGTAATTGGGAAGCAAGTTTATCGAGAGGAATATTCATGGCATCTTGCAAAACGCCGCCTGCTTTTTTTCTTTCATCCGTTGTAACACCATCAAAAACCGAGTCGGGACGGATATCAACAATAAAGTATTGATTACCTGCCTGGACCTGTTGATTTAATTCACGTGCACCGATCAGCTTATATGCATTGTTTGTGACATACTGCACCGATGGACAATTTTTGTAATTGATCCCCTGCGTGTAAAGTGAACTTACACCACCATTGATGTTGAACACTTTTGCGTAACCGCTGTCGGCAAGCATTTTGGAAACACGCCTGCTTCGCTGGCTGTGCGAGCAATGAACGAAGATTGGTTTGTCTTTATATGCAGCCAGTTCATTAATTCTCGCTGGCAATTCACGAATGTCAATATTCAATGCATTATTAAAATGCCCGAGGTTTAAGCCCAGGTTTTGTGATGTATCATAATGCTCTCCCTTGCTGCGCACATCAAGGATCAAAAATCCTGGATTTTTTTGCAGATGTGTACACAGGTCATCCAGGTAGACTGTTTTGTAAGAGACGTTATCATTCTTGAATTGGGAAAATGAATTGACTGAAATGAGCAAAACAATTAGAAGACTGTATCTCATAAAGAGAATTTTTATTAAGGTAGGATATACAATAAAAGGTGGAAGGTTAATTTGATGGATGGCGTTATCGAGGCCCCAGGCGTCAGGCGTCAGGCCTCAAGGCATTTCGGAAGGCTGCGCCAACAGCTATTCAACATTGATCGGATTTTTTGGGGGACTCCTACGGAGCCCAGATTCCTCAAATTCAATCATAGCTACAAAGAGAAGGCCCCTCTGGGGCCCGGGTCGTTTACATTTAAAAAACATGATTTAGATTTTTGATTTTGGAAGGCTCCTACGGAGCCGGTGGTCGAATTACCCAATGCGTTTAGCTACAAAGGGAAGACCCCTCCGGGGTCGCCGGTTTATTATCGAAATGGTTTAAGGCCCTCTTTCTCTTTCTGTTTGTCTTTCTCTCATGTTTCGATTACGCAAAACATTTCTACAAAGAGAAGGCCCCGCTAGGGCATGGGTCGTTTAAATATGAAATATATGATTTGATTTCAAAATTATTATCCTGATTGCTTAACTCTAATTTCGTTTCATTCTAGATTCTAAATGGATCCATTATTTTTTTGATTTTGTATGGATTTATAATCAATAGTTATCTTCGAAAAACTGTTCCTATATAAATGAATTTTCGATACCTGTAGGCAAATCTTAAATCTACAATCTAAAATCTAAAATCTCTTATGGCATTAAGCCGCATCTGGTCCGCCTTCATCATCATCGCAGTCCTCGTTGCCGGTTACAAATGGATATTTAATGACGACGAATCGATTTTCAGTCGTATGATCGTGGGACGGGCGGATGAAGCGTATGATTCTGTGCACTATGTAATGGTTGGATCTCCAGAACGATCAGGATTCACATCGCGAGAAGAGTTTTCAAAGTTTTTAGCTGGTTACGGTTATTATAAAAAAGATACGATCCGCGAAGGAAGTGTTGTGATCAGTGATGATCCGGGGGCAGATTCGGTAATTATGTTACAATCAGGGAAGGGAGACATTCCTGTTTTTACATACCGATCGATCCAGGGCAAGCTCACAAGAAAAGCAGATGGCGTTATCGAAACATGTAAATCGGCGGTGAACATTGCCATTGGTTTGATTGGTATCATGGCGCTGTTCATGGGATTTATGAGCATTGCAGAACGAGCAGGTGGCATCAATGTACTTTCCAGGATAATTGGTCCATTCTTTTCGCGGTTGTTTCCGGAAGTTCCACGCAATCATCCTGCGCACGGACATATGATGATGAATTTTTCGGCGAACCTGCTGGGACTTGACAATGCAGCAACACCATTTGGATTAAAAGCAATGCAAAGTCTGCAGGAATTAAATCCAAGTACCGAACGAGCATCCAATGCACAGATCATGTTTTTGTGCCTGCATGCTGCAGGGTTGACCCTGATTCCGGTTTCGATCATTGCAGTCCGTGCAGCCAACAATGCAAAAGATCCAACTGATATTTTTCTTCCCTGCATGATTGCAACATTCTGTGCAACGATGGCCGCCATGTTCATTGTAGCATTCAAACAACGCATCAGTATTTTCCAACCAGTAATTCTTGCGTGGATTGGTGGAATTTCCGCTGTCATCGCATTGCTGGTTGTCTATTTAAATGGACTTACTACCCAGGGTGTTCAAACTTTTTCCAGCATCCTTAGTAATGGATTGATCCTTTCAATATTTTTTCTCATCGTCCTTGGTGCAGTGTATAAAAAAATAAATGTGTTTGATGCATTCGTCGAAGGTGCAAAAGGTGGCTTTGAAACTGCCGTGAAGATCATTCCCTATCTCGTCGGAATGCTTGTTGCCATTTCACTATTGCGCACAAGCGGAACATTTGATGTGATCATCAACGGCATGAAACAATTATTTGCCGCACTCGGAACAGATACAAAATTTGTCGATGGACTTCCAACCGCACTCATTCGTCCACTCAGCGGAAGTGGTGCACGCGGCATGATGATCGATACGATGAAAACATATGGTGCCGATTCATTTGCGGGAAGATTATCAGGCATACTTCAAGGCTCTTCTGATACTACCTTCTACGTCGTTGCAGTATATTTTGGATCTGTATCAATTCGAAACACGAGATATTCGATTGGAGCGATGTTGTTGGCGGATCTGGTGGGGATTACGACGTCGGTGGTGTTGTGTTACTTCTTCTTCGGGGGGTAGATTTAAGGTGCGAAGGTCTTTTAAATTTCCAGAACCAACATTAGGAGAGCTGTAAGCTGCACGCTATACGCTGCAAGCTACCCTGTCAATTGCTACGCATCGACATACGACACTAATTGATAAAATCGAAATGTTTTCTTGATTTTTAAAAATTCGTTTTTTGAGAAATGATTTCACGAAACAAAAGCAACAATCTAAATACAGACACTTATTAAATTGTGAGGACCTCTAAGTTTCGATTATAAAAATGATTTAAACAAGCTTTGAGTTTCGAATTATGCTGATTGGAACCGGCATTCCGATGCGAAGCTATTGGAGATACAGCTTGCAGCGTATAGCGTGCAGCTTAAAGCAAATCACAACGTAAGAAGAAAACTACGAGGGCGATTCTCGCTAAGACGCCTAGGTGCCGCTTTTCCCTCCCTACGCTATATTTGCGCCTTCAAATCACAATCATGCCCTTAAGAGCTGGTATCGTGGGTCTCCCGAACGTTGGAAAATCGACATTGTTTAATGCGGTGAGCAACAGTGCGAAGGCACAGGCAAGTAATTACCGTTTTTGTACCATTGAACCAAATGTTGGACTGGTGGATGTACCTGATCATCGCCTGGATAAACTGGCATCACTGGTCCATCCAAATCGAATTGTGCCCACACAGATTGAAATTGTTGATATAGCCGGATTGGTGCGCGGTGCAAGCACGGGTGAAGGATTGGGAAATAAATTTTTGGGAAATATCCGAGAAGTAGATGCGATCATTCATGTCATCCGTTGTTTCGAAGATGAAAATGTTTTGCGCGAAGAAGGTGCAATTGATCCGATCAGCGATAAAGAAATTATCGATACAGAATTGCAATTGAAGGATCTTGAAAGTGTTGAGAAAAAAATTCAACGTGTTGAAAAACAGGCACGCATAGATCCCAAACTTAAAATTGAACTTGATGTGTTGCTGCGATGCAAGCAGCACCTGGAACAAGGTAAGAGTATCCGCGAACTTGATTTTACAAAAGCGGAACAGGTTGCCATTGCAGATCTTTTTTTGCTGACTGCAAAACCAGTTTTGTATGTGGCGAATGTGGATGAACAATCCATGCATACCGGCAATCATTATTCAGAAGCTTTGAAGGAAGCGGTAAAAAATGAGAAGGCCCAGGTGATCATCATGAATAATTCCATTGAAGCGCAGATCTCCGAAATGGAAGATCCGGCTGACAGGCAATTATTCATGGAAGAATATAAAATGCAGGAACCCGCGCTGAACCGACTCATCCGATCTGCATATCGATTGCTCGACCTGCTCACCTATTTCACCGCCGGAGAGCAGGAAGTGCGTGCATGGACCATTCATGAAGGATGGAAAGCACCGCAGGCCGCAAGCGTGATCCACACCGATTTTGAAAAAGGATTTATTAAGGCAGAAGTCATCGGCTATGATGATTTTATTCAATACGGTTCTGAAGCCGCATGTCGTGATGTTGGGAAATTAAGAATTGAGGGGAAGGAATATGTTGTGAAGGATGGGGATGTGATGCATTTTCGGTTCAATGTCTGATCTGTTTCACGCAAAGACGCAAAGTGAGCAAAGGCTTCTTTCCGAGGTTTCATTATTTTTTCACCAAACATTATAATCGAAATTTCATTCTCGCCACGACGCAACGAGCCTATTACTGATTCGAACTGCCACTCTGATCGATGCCTGTAATACTCTCGTTGCGTTCGTAAAAAACTTCAACTACAAAACAGTTTGATTCGTTGCGCCGTTGCGTGAAACCTAAGTAAGGGCAGCTTCGAATAAATGCTTGGCGTCTTTGCTCACTTTGCGTCTTTGCGTGAAATATTTCACTTCCAACATTTAAAACAACGCGCGTATCGCCGCTCGCCCAATGTGTATTGTTCTTGTGTCACCGGGTTTGC
>CAZCKF010000164.1:0-7161 GCA_964499155.1 uncultured Chitinophagaceae bacterium | reverse complement strand
TGACAAAAGCCAATGAGTTTTTTCAGATCAGATTCCTGGTGAGATGTGATAAATGCATAAGGACTGTTGTCCATTCTTGAAAACAATTCCTTTGATTTATTGATAATGGTAGTGCGATTACCCCAGGCAAAAATGGCAGCAAAAAAACCTGCAATTTCTATATCCTGTTTTTTGGTATATGAATGCGGTATGCTGATCGGGTCTGCTGGAATGAAAGAAGGTGTATTAAACTCAAAGGCTTTCCTGTCGAGGAAAGCCTTAAGCGTTTTTATTTTTTCTGATGATACAGATATATCCATCATTATTTCATCATCACGGAGCCCTGTCGCCTCTGATCACACGCAAAAGAATTGCAATGATGGCGATTACAAGCAGAATGTGAATGATGTTACCTGCTGAAAATACAAAAAATCCCAGCAGCCATCCGATGATCAGAATTACTGCAATTAGGTACAACATAGTTGACAGTTTTAGATGAATTGAATTTATTCAGACCATTCTATGCAATAATCGGGCACATTCTGATCGAAGCAATAAATAATTTCACTGTATGCTTTATGCTGGGGTGGTATTTCCGCAGTTAACCAATGGCTTGTTTCAAATCTTCGATCAGGTCATCTGCATCCTCTATACCAACACTTAACCGGATCAAAGAATCCGTTAAACCGTTTTTAATTCTTTCTTCACGAGGTATAGATGCATGAGTCATAGATGCGGGATGATTGATGAGCGATTCAACCCCACCGAGACTTTCGGCCAGGGAAAACAATTTGGTTGAAGAAAGGACCCTCGTTGCATTCTTCTCACTGTCATCCTTAAGCGTGAAACTCATCATGCCCCCAAATCCGCGCATTTGTCTTTTGGCGATGGCATATCCGGGATGATCTTCGAAACCACACCAGTAAACTTTAGCTACAGCCGGATGTTGTTTTAAATATCGGGCAATCTTTTCTCCATTCTCACAATGCCTTTGCATCCGAACATGAAGGGTTTTTATACCTCTCAATACGAGGAAGCAATCCATTGGACCAGGAACAGCACCGCAACTTTTCTGTATGAAATATAATTTCTCTCTGAGTTCTGGGTCATTCATTACAAGAGCGCCCTGAATAACATCACTGTGTCCACCCAAGTATTTGGTGGAAGAATGCATTACAATATCAGCTCCGAGCGATAATGGGTTTTGTAAATAAGGGGACGCAAATGTATTGTCAACACACATCAGCAATTTATGTTGCTTGGCCAGGGATGCAATTCCTGAAATATCAGAGATGTTCATTAATGGGTTGGTCGGAGTCTCTGCCCAAATCAGTTTTGTATTTTTATTGATCTTGTTTTTTATATCATCCACGCTCATATCGGAATAGTGAAATTTAATACCGAACCTTTCAAACACTTTTGTAAATAACCGGTAGGTACCCCCATACATATCATTCCCGGCAATTACTTCATCACCAGAAGACAACAGCTTGATAACGGCATCCGTTGCCGCAACACCACTGCTGAATGCAAGACCAAATTTTCCTTCCTCAATAATTGCAAGCGCTTCTTCGAGTGCTTTCCTCGTTGGATTTTGTGAACGCGCATATTCAAATCCCTTATTTTTCCCCGGTGCTGATTGCACGTACGTAGAAGTCTGGTAAATCGGAGTCATGATAGCCCCGGTTGATGGATCTGGTTCAGTTCCCGCATGTATGAATTTTGTTCCTTGCTTCATTTCACTCATTTGAACTGCAAATATGCGACGAAACGATTACACCGATTTGGGTTACATCTTAAGGATTAACATCCGAAAATTTAAAAACGAGAAGAATAACACGAAATCACTGTTCGATTTTGATACACTTTCGTACGGAAAAGGATAGAAATAATTGCAGGATGAGTATCTGATTATATGTGCAGGACTGTTCAATTATGTATTGACTCTTCGAACTTGCATCTAAAATTTTTCTCAAGCTGAAGTATGGGAGAGCCCAATCCAAAATCCAAAATCAAAAATCCAAAATCCAAAATTGGCATTTGCCTTTTATCCCTATCAATTTTTTCATTAACATATGCTTAACCTTACGAAGTAATTTTTCATTCACGTTTCGAGGTTTATTTCATTCTTTCAGTCACTGATTTTACGGCTTCAGCAAGCTTTAGCTATTCAATCACAATTGCCCTTTCACATAGGTAAACCCGTTCACAGATAATCGCTTGTTATCGTTCGTGCACAAGTATAGTTTCGGTATGTCAAACGATTGATAAACCCTAAAGTATAACCAAATGAAAAAATTAATGTTCGCCCTCATGCTAATCGCAGGGCTCAGTGCACAAGCAACCACACCTCCTGAAGTGAATGAAAAAGTTTTGAAAGCGTTCCGTGAAACCTTCACCAATGCTGAAGAAGTAAAATGGCAGGAATACAGCACGCATTACCTGGCTAATTTCTGGCAGAAAGAGATCAATGTGCGGGTGAAGTATGACCTCGAAGGAAATGTATTGTCAACCATACGGTACTATTTCGAAAAAGATCTTCCTCCACATATTCTTGGTAAACTCAAAAAGAAATTTTCAGGCAAAAGTGTTTATGGTGTTACCGAACTGGCTACCGACACTGAAATCATCTACAGTATCAAACTACAGGATGAAGACAACTGGTACACTGTACAATCAGATGCTGTTGGGCGTTTTGAAGTGAAAGAAAAATTCAAAAAAGCTTAATCATTTAAACAGCATCGAGGCAATCCAGTACCGCCAATCATAACTTTCAGCCGCGTGAGCATCATGCGGCTGACTTTTACCAGTTTTTTCTTTCCCTCATGGATTGATTGTTTTACTTCTTCCTGCCCCATCCATAATTTCTGAGGTGGCTCAAAACCAATTTTATTTTGTTGCCATGCGATTTGTTTGGGAAGCTCGGTCATGCTTTGTCGCAGTATCCATTTTGTCCAGCCATTCCTGATCTTATATTTTGAAGGAAGAGAAAAAATAAATTCGACGAGTTTATGGTCTAAAAAAGGTAACCTTACCTCCCTGCTGTGGGCCATGCTGTTCCTGTCTGCGTAACGCAATAATTCTTCGAGCCCGTGAATAATCGTATTAAAATACAGGATACCATTCAGGCCTGAAACTGTTGGAGTGGTATAGTATGCTTCACGACTTTGGAGTTTTACAAATTCTTTGGTCAGGCCCTCGTGTTGTAATGCATTTAATAAATACCTGCGTTCCAGGAAAACCGTCGCAAAATCAGGGAATAATGATGCCATAACATTTTTTAGTCCAAAATTTTCATCCACGTTGTTCTTTCTGGCAGCAGTTACTTCTCCGCTTTTGTATAGTTTCCTTTTTGAGAATAATTCCTGCCAGTACCATTTATAGTATTTATGATATCCTGCAAGTATTTCATCAGCACCCTGTCCATCCAACAAAACCTTTACCTGATTCTTTGCTGCCAGTTCATAAACCTTGAATTGCATGAATATGCTGGCAGAGCCAAACGGCTCTTCATGATGAAACATAAGTTTCTCCATGCTCTCAATTAACTCAATAGAATCAGGTGTCACCTGGAATGCTTCAAGTCCAAAAGCTTTTACAACTTCTGCTGCCTTTTCCGATTCATCTTTTTCGTAACCGGGAAAAGTTGCAGTAAAACATTTGTGAGTGAAATTGGTGCTGTTGATTGATTCACACAAGGCAGCAATTGATGCACTGTCAACGCCACCACTCAAACTGGTTCCTACGGCCACATCAGAGCGAAGCCTACGCATTACCGATGCTTTCATCATTTCCCTGAATTGCGCGATAATTTCATTTTCATCCGTTAATGGCGACACTGTGTCGAGTTCAATATCCCAGTATCTTTCAATCGACAATTCATCCTCACCAGGCTTGTAACACAGAAAGTGAGCGGGAGGCAATTTGTAAATGTGCTCATAAAAAGTTTCACTCGTATCGTTTGGATTATCTGTATAACCGATCGAAAGAAAATTGAACAGCATCTTTCGATTAACAGTTTTTTCTGATCCTGCTGACCACAGTGCTTTCATTTCCGATGCAAACAATAACTGGTCATTGCCAAACGAATAAAAAAACGGTTTTTCTCCAAATCGATCGCGGGCAGCAAAAAAATATTTTTCTTTTTGATCCCACACAGCAAATGCAAACATGCCGTCGAGATATTGCAGGCATTCCTTTCCATAACAAGCATACATGGCTGCGAGTACTTCTGTATCTGACTCTCCTTTAAATGTGTAGCCTTTCTGCTGGAGTGTTTTTTTTAATTCAACATAATTATAAATCTCTCCGTTAAATACAAGAGTACAATGCTGATAATGCATGGGCTGGTTTCCTGCATTGCTTAAATCTAAAATTGCAAGCCTGCGCATGGCAAAACCTGTGTTTCCCTCATCATTGATCCATTGGGCTTCACCATCGGGACCGCGATGAGATAGAATATCCGACATCGATTTCAACCTGGGCAGGTTGACGAGAGATTTATTGTTGCTGATAATACCAGCGATACCGCACATGCAGTAAAAATATGGAATGCATTCCTGAGAAGAGTTATTGCGGCTTAATACTGAATGGGAAGCCGTGCAACAGTAGTGTCCCAACCAAACAAAATATTGGAACCACTGCTGGTATTTTCAAAAACTATGGTGAAATATTCCAGAGAATAGGGATGGTCTTCCAATTGAACTTTAAATCGATGAAGATCTTTCGTTGAATCAATCTTCAATCCCCACGTATCAATATTCTTATTTATAGCAATCGTCCATTCTTTTTCATATGGGATGCAATAAAGGGAGTAACGACCTGCTTTGATTTGTTTCCCCATAACAGTTACAGGTTGGAAAAACTGGATCTCGGTGGCTTCATTTGCACCAAGTCTCCAGGGCTCACCATATTTCAGGATGTTTCCAAACATTTTCCTTCCCTGCAATTGCGGCCTGGAATAAATGACCCGTGCAACTGGCGGCGCAATTAAGCTGTCACTCATTTTGCGTTGAGGATAATCGGAAGGCAAATAACTTAAGTCCATTGGCGAAATATCTGCGGGCGCAAATGGATTGACCGGTTGATTGCGGACAATTGTTGAATCAGGTTTGGCAATTTTTCTTTCAGCAGGCTTTTCCTTATCGTTGTTGTTGCATGAAAACATCACCAACACAGTCAGGAAAAACAAGGGTTTTGGGAACATCATTCTTTTGTTTAGTATGAAACTGGAATCACCAAACGCGTATCATCCCAGGAAATAACAAGAGAAAAATTCTTTGAAACTTTTGCTGGTTGATCAGAAATAAATTCCATTGCGAGTGTTTCCGCAACTTCATCTGATTTCTGCACAGTGATCTGTGTTCTTAAAATATCTTTTTTTGCATCGTATTTAAAAGCACCCCAGGTATCTGTATCCTTATTTATAATGACGGTCCAGTTACTTTGATTCGGGATTGCATATAAAGTATACCTTCCTTTTGGAACTTTCTTACCAGCAATTTTTACATCCTTATAAAATTCGAGTTCCGTTGCTTCATTAGCACCCAATCTCCAGATCTCGCCAAATTCAACGAGTTCACCAAATATTACACGTCCTGCTTTTTGTGGCCGGCTGTAAATAACACGTGCTACAGGAGTTTCGGTAACCTTATTCTGAATTTTCAGCACAGGATAATTAGATGGATAGTAGGCCATATCCATTGGAGATTTATCAACTGGCGGAAGCTTGCTCGTTCCATTCTGTGCAATTACAAAAGAAGAGATCAGTATGGCAGCAAATAATGACAATAGTTTCATAGATAGCGTTTAAAGGGCAAAAATAACGGTTTACCGTACTGAACGGCTTTGACAGGTATCATACAAAATGTGAAAAATTTCATAACAGGTCTGGAACAGCGTTCCTGGCAAATGCAGTTACATCAGCTATAAAGGAATGGTAACACTGCTTCAGTTCTTCGTATTCAGTCAAAAAAAGTTTAAAAGCCACTTCACTTGAATCAAAATACCTGGCCCTTCTTGCGATCCCATTAAAACTGTGCTGAATGCCATCCAGTGTACTATAATTGAATAACCAGTCCTGCGATTTCATGTAAGGGAACATTCTTGCAAATGTTTGCGGTAAATATTTTTCATGATAAGTAAGCGTTTTGTAAACGGATTCAGAAAAATATTGCAGGGTTGAAACTGTAAATATGTTTTTATCTGTTGCCAGGAAATGATCATACACCACATCCGTAAAAACCGCGCTGTATAACCTGTAATGCTCTTTAAAAACCTTTTTAGCGCGTGTGGTGGCAGGATGTGAATCTGTAAATCCATCAATGGCCCTGTGAAGAATGATACCATCGCGAATACGAGCAGGATAATCGTATTGCTTTTTACCTTTTACGAAATCGCTGATCATATTTCCCACTAATATTTCGGGATCGTTAAAAGATAAATATGCGTGTGCTAAAAAATTCATTTAGGATTTAGAGGATTGGGAAAGGATTAGAGGATTTAAAAATAAAAACTGTGCATTCTGCTATAATATGGTATTTAATATAAAAATGTGGGTGAATATGGCGGTTTTTCATATACAAACAGGTGTTAGGTAAAAATATTTTTTACAATTCATGCACCTTTTTAATGTTAAATAAAGCGAAAGAACAAATATCTGTAAAAGTAATTATACGCTGAAAGCCTTGCTGGTAGCGGGTTTCACAAAGTGTAACGTTTCCGTGCAGTGTTAAGCGCATTAACAGTGAGCTCCATTAATCCCAATTCACTTGCCAAGGGGTGTAACCTAAAATACATTTGTATCGTCACACTTATCAAATGACAAATTCAAAAAACCTTAACCTAAAAAGTATAACAATGAAAAAGATGATGATGGCACTGACGATGGTTGCATTGATGATAACATCTTCAGCATTCGCCAACGAAGTAAACGTAAGCCAGGTAGTATTAAAAGCTTTTAAAACAGATTTCGTTTCCGCACAGGACGTAACCTGGAGCCAGTCAGATACTCACTTCAAAGCTTCATTCACAATGAACAATGAGCGTGTATTCGCTTATTATAGCTGCGAAGGTGAATTGATTGCTCTTGCAAGATATATTACCTCTCTTCAACTGCCACTCACACTGCAGACTAATTTGAAGAAAACAATCGGTGACAAATGGGTTACTGACCTGTTTGAA
>CAZCKF010000163.1:0-7174 GCA_964499155.1 uncultured Chitinophagaceae bacterium | reverse complement strand
ATGCTGTCAATGGATAAAGCTAATTGAGCAACCGGATTCGAAATACTCGTCGAATTCAAACCAGTTGGCGGTGACCATAAATACAATTCACCACCTGATGCCTGTAATTGCAGTGGTTGTCCCTGCACAATTAATGTATCATTACCTGCGTATGCAAGAATTTTTGGCCACATGTTAACCATCACCGTATCATGTTTCGGTTTGGGACAACCAAGAGTGTCTTTAACCGTGAGTACATATTGAGTTTGACTTAAAAATGGTGTAGCTATTGGATTCAAAACATTTACACTGCTCAGTGTATTGGGTGGTGACCAAACAAAAGATGAACCTACCATTGATCCATTTAATTGTGCTGTTGTATTATAACAAATCGTTGTATCAGGTCCGGCATTGGCACCCGGGTATGGCACTGTATTAACGGTCATGAAATCAGTTGCAGAACAACTACCAATACGTGCAATGAGCTGGTAAGTGGTAGAGTTTACCGGGAATGTATAGGGACTTAATATGGTTGGATCCGTTATGGGTGCAGTACCACTCCATAAAAATTTCAATCCATTTGTATGTGCACCGAGACGTGCTGAATCTCCTGCACAAATTGTTGTATCAGGAAATGCATTTAATGTAACAAACGTAACCACACGAACATTGACCGAATCGGTGTTGATGCATCCATTGTCGTTAAGTGTTACAAAATATTTTGTGGTAGAAGTTGGATTGACTGTCGGAGATGATGTATTTGCATTAATAATATTTACTGCAGGTGCCCACGAAAAATTGCCACCCCCAAAAGCCTGCAACTGTACTGCATCAGGTACGCATATTAATGTATCCTTGAAAGCAACACTTAATGGTGGTTTGTCCCAGATTGTTATATCCTTGGTAATGGTAGCCACGCAACCTTTACTGCTGGTAACTGTGAACTGAACCTGGTATACCCCGACGTTTGAATATGTGTAGTTTGGATTTTGTAATCGAGAGGTATCATTTGTAAGCGTTGGTACACCAAAATCCCATCTCCAGCTATTTACAAATCCATATCGGGTAGAAGTTGTATCTGTAAATCGTGTTGGTTTATTTACACAAATACCAGCCACTGTGAATCCCGGGAAAAATCCGGGATAAACGCGAACAATGGAAGTGGTACTGTCGCTGCATGCCTGTCCCTTGTTCACAACCAGTTTTACAATGTATACACCTGTATCAGGGTATGTAAATGTTGGAGTTTGCAAATTTGACGTATCATTTGTAACACCAGGAACACCAAAATCCCAATAGAAAGTATGGTTTTCAGTCGATGTGTTCAGGTTTTCGAAAGTTTGTGTGAAATCGTCACATACAGGGTAACTCGCCAATAACTGCGCTCCTGCAAAATCACACGCAGCAACATTAATAATAAAATCTTTTCGGTGAGAACCGATCAAAACACCATCCCTGTATTCATCAATACAGACACACACTACATATTTACCTATATCTGGAGCCACACCGGAAATAATTCCTGTCTGTGGATCAATGGAAGCAAGGGGTCCCAATGGTTGACCTGATGAAAATCCGTTGATGTATGGAACTGATTGATATGGCGGTTGAGAAGGATTGATGTTGTTGGCATTTGTCGCTGGTCCTCCTCCATACGCTTCACAGAACATATAAACCAGTGAATCACCATCTGCATCCTCTGCTGAAAAATTGAGGCTGAAAGTTTTATTGTGACAGATCAGGTCAATACCAATCAGGAATTGCGGACTGTTATTAAATTCTCCTGCCGGCAACTGGCTGGTTCCAGGAATTCTGCAACTGTATGTTGAACCTGTTCCCCCGCCGCCACCTGAATTAAAAACATTGACAAGTGGATTTACCCGGCAGCATGTTTGATAAGTAGCTGTATATCCCGTTACATTGTTGGGCAACTCAATCGTGAATTCATAATAAGCAACATTGTAATTCAAAGGAGGTGCATTGTTAACGCACTCCGGTATTGAATTCACATTCACCGGACCTTCAAAAATTTTATCAACATTCGTGTTGGGCGCATTTACCTGTAAACCGTTGTCGTTATTGAATACGCCAATCCAAACGTTATCGGGCATGCCTGCACAACCAGTACATAGGTTATCTCTAAATAATCTTAGGGTAATCCTGTAACGTTTTGAATTGGATCCTCCGGGACCCAGGTATTCATAAACCATTTCACCGCCGGTGATGTGTGCTGCAATTGCAGTAGAGAAAGTAGTAATCAACAGGGTTATGGTGACAACAATTTTTTTCATGAAAATGGAAGCTTACCATTTAACGGATGTAAGCATGTTACCGTTGCTTTATTGACTAAACAGTGTTTAGCCATTGGTAGTTTCATTGGCCTTAGAAAGTTACAGAAAACTCAGCAGTATGAGAAGCCGAAAATTACCCTATTTATTGCACATGAGGATGAATGTGTTAAGCGATTCGGCACATTTTTCAGGTGCTTCCAGCATGCCCAGGTGGCCAAGTTCATCCAAAATAGTAATATGGGAAATTTCCGGGATATGACATTGTTTTAAACCATCCTCCAATGTGACGGCCTTATCTTCTGTTCCAAGGATAAAAAGTACCGGAACATCTGCCTGTTTCAAAACTTCAATGCGGTCTGGTCTTTTCATCATGGCTTCATAATAGGATATCAAAGCACCGGGCGTAAAATTAGATGAAGCTTTTATATGTGATTCAACCAGGGCTGGGGATGACTTTTTAGTTTTTTCACTGAAAAGTCCTGTAATGGTTGTTTTTAAAAATGGAACAGGACCATGTTCTTTTATAAATTCAATCCCTTTTTTCCTAACCCCTTTCTTTTCATCATTGTCGGCAAAAGCACTTGAATGAAACAGGCCAAAACCTGAAAGTTTATTTTTAAATTTTTCTGCAAATGCAAGCGCAATGTAT
The DNA here is from genome assembly GCA_964499155.1 of uncultured Chitinophagaceae bacterium. Taxonomy (GTDB): domain Bacteria; phylum Bacteroidota; class Bacteroidia; order Chitinophagales; family Chitinophagaceae; genus CAZCKF01. Next base: position 4,255 of record CAZCKF010000163.1, on the reverse strand, counting down.
CCTCCCATACTGTGACCAATGAGAATGCACTTATCAATTTTCTCGTGTTTTAGTAATTCGTTTACCGTAACAGCATAATCATCGATAAGCATTCCACTGTTGTCAGGATCTGATTTTCCACTTCCTGGTAAATCTGGTATTAAAAGCTGCATATTTTTCAACATCGGTATCATTGTATCCCATACTCCTGCATGTTCTGCAAAACCATGAAGTAATACAACAGGTTGGCCCTCTCCATGTTTTGTATAGCTTACCGATTTGCCGTTAATATTTGCCTGCATACATAATAATCAATAACACGAATTACGACGAATTACACGAATTCTGAACATCCTTTTTTTTCATTCCTGAAATGAAAATCTATTTAGACGTTACCACTCAGGAATTATCTTTTGAATCGTTTTGTAATAAATAACACGAGTGCATAAATAAGCACTGCTCCAGCAAGCCAGGATAAAATTCTTCCTGGCCAGTCTCCATATTTAGAAAAAAAGGTCAATACATTGTTTGGTGGAATATTTAATCGAATGGATGCCTGTGTGTCCCATGGTTGCGGATTAATAACATTGCCTGTTGGGTCTATAAAACATGAAATGCCTGTATTTGCACTTCTTGCAATCCACATCCTGGTTTCCACTGCACGTAAACGCGCATAGTTCATGTGTTGTTTATACCCAGCCGTATTTGCCCACCATCCGTCGTTGGTCATTATGGTTAATACATTAGCACCGTTGCGAACATAATTGGTAATGTAATCACTGTATATACTTTCATAACAGATCACGGGAGCTGCTCTGAAATATTTTGCGCGATCTGAAAAAACTCTCGCCGTATCATCTCTGCCCAGTGTCCCTGATATCCCACCAAAATTGGCAAACACACCTGATAAGAACATTAAAAAGGATGGCAGTGTTTCTACTCCGGGAACAAGCTTTGATTTATGATATATAAAATAAGAACTGTCATACATCATTGCTGCCGCATTGAATGCATCATAATAAAATTTTCCCTGTTCGCTGAATCTTGCCGATCGGGGGGCATCATCTTTTGTTTGTCCATAAATTTTATAACTATCGATTCCCGTAAGTAAACTCAATGATGTATGTCGCTGCAAAAAAGCCCATACTGGCTGGTAATAAATGTTCTGCCTGATCTCATCTTCGAGTACGCCAACAGGAATTGCAGTTTCTGGCCAAACAACAAGAGCCGTGTTTGAATCAATTTGTTGTTCTGATAAAGAAATTAATTTTTCAATTTGCGACCGCTGGCTGCCTTCTTCAAATTTTTTTTCATAAGGATCCACATTGGGTTGTACCACAACAATATTTCGTGTGGCTGTTGCATAATCCTCCTTTACTTTTTCAGTTACTGATTTTCCAATTGATCTCGAAATAAGAATGGGAATGATAAGAAGCAATACCCATGAGATCATGAAACGGAAGTACATGCCTGTTCTTCCATTTGATCTGTATTCTTTAAATAATAAATAAGCAAGAATATTACTGGCAAGAACCCAAATACTTCCTCCCGTAATCCCTGTGTACTCATACCATTGCACCCATTGTGGCTGCAGAGCAAATCCATTACCCAGCGTTAGCCACGGCCAGCTCAATTCCCAATTGTGATGAATATATTCAAACGCTATCCAGTAAAGCAGCAGCGACAGGTAACCAATTATTTTTCCTGCAGCGCGCCTCGTAAAATAAAAAAGCAACCAGGGAACGCACATAATAAGGCTATTGGCAAGAATGGCCATTGCTGCTCCCATCGCCGTTGAATTCCAGATCCACCATGTTGTTAATGCATTCCATAACAGCATGTGTATATAACCGAACAACAACAGTGATTTCCATCCCGGGGCATGATCAGCGATCCACAACATGGGAAGAAATGAAATAAATAATAACAGCGTTAATGGTGACATGGGCCAGGCAGCCCATAGCAACAATGCACCGGCGAATGATGTGAGAAGGAAGCGGGATCGCGTCAAGAGAATGGTTTTTGTAAAAATAATGGAGTTGGTTGGAAGAGGAGAAATGGTTTGAATAGTTGGAAAAGTTGGAATGGTTGGAATGGTTGGAAAAGTTGGAATGGTTGGAATGGTTGGAATGGTTGGAAAAGTTGGAATAGTTGGAGGTTAGAGGTTAGAGGTCTTACAGTTGAAAATTACTTTATTGATTGGTAGCTCACGAAATATCTGGAGTTGCAAAAAAAAATTATCTTTTAATGATATATAGAGTCTGTTATACAACGAATTTTTACTTTTTGAATAATATGCCCCATGCTTCTCTATATAGACTGAGTAAGAAAGGTTTTTTTATTTATAGCAATTTGAAGGCAGTTAGTGGTTTTTTACTTGCTGCAGAACCTTTTTTCCATATTCCAGAAAATGAAATAAGCAAGAAAGCGATCGTGAATTCAATTAGATCATCATTATCTCACGATGATTCAAAAATTTTAAGTGATCCAAAAAATTGGAAGGAATCCACTCGGATTTTTTAATGCAGCTAGGATTAAAATCAGAAAGTGAATTGTATAAGCTCGGTTCTAAGCATGTATCGATTTTAAAAGATGAATCTAAAATTACCTTCATGCCAAGTAAACCAGCAGGAAAACCATACCAGGGTTTTGTCTTTAAAAGTTCTATTGAATTTGTGTGTATTTCCATCCACTCTTCAGATGATGAAATATTTGATGCATTAGAATTGGCATTGCAAAAATGTAATTAGGTTCGTTTCGAATAAAAAAATGTGTTGAAAATTTTAGATGATAACCAAATTGCTTTAACCTTATTATTCTATTTGTATTATTCTGATGATATATTGCCTTCTGACCATTCAATTTCAAAATTGTCCAGCGAATGTCGGATGATGAAAAAATAAAGGAATTAGAGGAGCGTTTCACTCGGCTGCAGGCACGTATGAGAGAACAGTACGATGAATTATTTGCATTAAAGCAGGAGTTGCAAAAGTTAACAGCCAATAAAGAGAAATTATTCAGCAGAACAAATGATACGATCTCACCAAATTCATCATTTAGTTTTGAAAATTTTATTGGCTTGCGATTATTGCACCTGGTTGGGATCGTTGTTTTGGTAATTGGTTTGGCTATCGGTGTGAAATATGCGATCGACAGGGAACTAATTACTGAGACATCCCGGATCGCACTTGCATACCTGGCAGCGGGAATATTGTTTTTCTTCTCCTTGAAACTGAGGGAAAAATACAGTGCATTCAGTGCAATTTTGTTCAGTGGTTCAATGGCCGCTTTCTATTTCACCACCTATGCTGCACATGTTTATTATTCGATATTTCCATTTTATCTCGCTTTCATCATCATGGTACTGCTTACGATTTATACAGCAGTTATGGCTCTTTCGTACAACAGACAGGAGATTGCAATCCTCGGCATGATCGGCGCTTATGGCATTCCATTTCTGATCAGTGCAAATGATGATCGCGCAGACCTGTTCTTCAGTTATATCTTCCTGATTAATTGTGGTATCGTTTTTCTTTCACTAAAGAAAAAATGGAACAACATTGGTTATTTGGCAATGATCCTCACCTGGGTTTTATTGCTTGGCTGGGCAACGGTTCGATATAATGAGTACTTGCTCTCAATAGGTTTAACAGCGCTGGTTGCGTTTTATGGCTTATTTATGTTCATTGTTGTCAATCGGATCAGAGACGAAACACAAAATCCATGGGAAAAGGTACAGCTCATCTTATACAATCATACTGCTGTTTATCTTGTGTTGCTTCTCCTTTTCAAACAAGGTGATATATACAACAACAGTTCATCTGTAACTGGTTATTATTTCCTCTTCAATGCATTGTTGTTTTCAATGGCATATTACTATTTTAAAACAATGAATGTACCGGTCAAAGTACTGCTTTTCCAATCTGTTGTTTTACTTGTTTTGTTTGTTGTATTTCTTTGGGATGGCGTTTATGTACCCTTCGCCTGGCTGGCCATTGCTGTTGGGTTGTTTGTATGGGGCGTTACAAAAAAGCATTCATGGCCACGCGTTTTATCCATCGGATTATTCGGATTGACGATATTAAAATTGATTTTCTCTGACAGTCTTCAGTTTTCAACCGTTCAAAAAATCATCGCTTATCTCGTTACCGGCGTGATCTTACTTATCGTTTCTTTTTCATATCAAAAATTTAAAACGCAAATTTTCGAGGAGAAGAGCGAACAAGAGCCGATGTAGTATCAATATAGCCATCTACGAAGCATTGGACATTGGGCA
>CAZCKF010000162.1:0-7193 GCA_964499155.1 uncultured Chitinophagaceae bacterium | reverse complement strand
CCTGCTATGAAAGCGGCTGTTGATAACTAACCTTCAATATTTCAGAACGACGATACCAGTAGTAAGCCATTCACTTTTCACTATTCACTTTTCACAACCTAATATCCTGCTATGAAAGCGGCTGTTGATAACTAACCTTCAATATTTCAGAACGACGATATCAGTAGTAAGCCATTCACTTTTCACTATTCACTTTTCACCAAAAAAAAGCCCGCTACGAAGCGGGCGATAAATTCTTTCCAAAAAACAACTTATAAGGTAGCCAACAGCTTCTCATTCAACGCCACATAATCCGCATTGTTAGCCTTCTTTGCGAGGTCCATTGATTTTTCTGCTGCTGCTTTTGCATCGCTCTTTCTTCCAAGTCTTGCAAGGGCATTCGCACGCTGGTGATGAACCCAGAATGCTTCAGGATTTTGGGTAAGCGCTTTGTCGAACCATGTAAGCGCCTGGTTCAGGTCCTTGTTGTTGTCCATATAATACATCGCAGCCTGGAAATAGGGACGATTGTCCTTGTTGAAAATATTGTCGATCTGCGCCATTACGCGTGTTTCAACATCCATATTGATCGGAAGCGATACAACAGTTTTATCCCACATGATCTGCAGATCAGTTGAATTTGATTTTACGTTTGCGAACTGCATGGTAAATGTTTCAACCTTGTCGTCAAGTTTTTCTGCCTTTGCAGTTACTCTGACAACATCATTTTCCATTTTGTATGCTGCCGGACTTGTAACATCAAGTTGTTTAGTAAGGATCAGTGTCCAGTTGTCTTTATCTGGAATTGAAACCTATCCATACTTGCCTGCCGGAACTTTCTTTCCGCCAATCATTACTTCATCAGAAAAAGTAAGTGTGGTTGCACTGTTTGCTCCTGTACGCCAAACATTACCATAAGGAACGAGGTCGCCGAATATTTTGCGATCCCGCATGCCAGGACGCGAATAGGACAATTCAATATTTCCAATTCCAAAATCCTGTTTTACAGTTTGAGTCGGGCTTGGAGCTGGTGTTCTTAGCTGCTGAGCATTTGCTGTGGTCATGATACATGCCGCGCATAATGCGATCCATAATTTTTTCATACAACAATCAATTTTGAGGTTGCAAAGTAAGGAAAAGCGGAAAGTTGGGAAGGGTTTGTTTTTAGAGCTGTTGGCTTTTGGCTGTTGGCTTTTGGAGACATTAAACAGGCTTGCAGAAAGATTGTTGCACCGTTCCAACAGCCAAAAGCCAACAGCCAACAGCCCGCATTTAACAGCCAAAAGCTACCAGCCCACATTCAACAGCCTGCTCAAAAAGGAACTTTCACAGTCACCCGCTTCTTACCCTTCCTCTTCCATTTGGGACCCTCTTTAACCAGCCTGATTGCTTCAGCATCACATGCTGCGCACAGAGATTTTTCGACGCGGATCCTGATGGGCTCTCCGTTTTTGTCTACTTCAAAAGAAACCTCCACTTCCCTTGACTGAGTTTGTGCAAGAGTGGGTCTGTAAGAATCTGGAATATCGCGGTTGTTGAGAAGGTAGGTATCGTAATTCATCCAGCCATCTGCTGGTTCATGTTCTTCAATAACCTGTGTGCGTTTGTCGGCTGACCTTGCAAGTGCATTTGCAGGCTTGTGCGAGAAAGTATCCACACTTACTGTTCTTGTATCTTCATCGAGAATGATGCTGTTGAGTTTTTGTGAACTTGAAATGCGTTGCTGTGTGTTTTCAAATCCAATCGATCGCACATTCACTGTAAGTACCGAATCCAGAGATGCGAGGTTAAAATTTCCTCTTGCATCAGAATAGGTTCCCACGTTATCAGCATTGTTTGTAATGTTTGCAAAAGGAAGCGGGTTATTGTTCCTGTCAACGATTTGACCCCGAAAAACATTCAACCGTGTAATTCCAGCAACTTTTGTTTTTTTCTCACCTGATATAAATTTTTCTGAGTCCTCCCGCATTGCTTCTTTTTCTGCAGCCCTGTTGGCTGCACTGATGCTGTTCCCATAACGCGAATCTTTATAATTAAGGGAAAGCGTATCGGGATTTTTTCTGTTACTGTACATGTCAATATTCGCAACAGAGGGAGCGGATTCACTGACTGCACTGTCTCTTACAGAAGAAGCAGGTACATTGTTTGCCCACTCCTTCGGCAAAGAATCTAAAATTAATGTCCCTGCATTTTCATTCCGTGTGACTGATTGAAATGCAACATCAGTTGACTGGGTATCAGTAATCGGAACAGTTACCAGGCCTGAATCATTTGTTTTAATGCTGGTGTCAACTGTGACTGCGTTTTGCAAAGTTTCCTTACTGGCAGTTTCATTTTGTTGTTGATGTTGCGAAGCCTGGTAAATAAGCAATCCTGCACCAATTGTGACAATGAGTGCTGCAGCAACTTTCATCCAGGAAAAATTTCCTTTTTTGGATGCAGTTTTTTCAGCTAATGCACGATGCAGGTTGGGTAATTGCTGATGCGCAGCCGGAATAGTAGCATAACCTTCAATGGCATCTGCCAGGAATGGATCTTCCAGTGCGGCTTTTTCAAACGCATGCATTTCCTGTGGTGTCATTTCACCCTTGTGGTAGCGTTCAATATCCGCCGCTGAATAAATTTTATTGTCCGGATTATCTGCCATTTATTTCACTTCATTTTTCGTATTCACAGTTTTTTCCATGCACGCTTTTAAATTCCTTCTGCCATTCTGGATAAAACTGCGAACCTGGTTCCACTCAAATCCTGTCAATTTTACAATATCGTTATAACATTTTTGCTCTAAATAAAACAGCCTGATCACCTGTTCCTGGTCTGCAGTGAGCGTACTGATGCAATATTGTAATTTTTCAAGGTTTTCCTCCTTTTCCAGTATGCCATTCAGATGCACAGAATCCTCATTTTGCACACCCGCAACATCTATATTTATGATTTTCACATGTTTTGATGCCCTTAGCTGCATCAAACAATGATTCTTAGTCAGTTGGTACAGCCACCCTTTAAAATTGTCAACCTCATGCTGCCTGAGTTTTGTCACAAGCTGTTCAAATACCTGCATTACAGCATCCTTGGCCATCTCCGAATCTTTAAAATATTTCAGGCATACACCATACACCAGGTCCATATATCGCGCATACAGGTCACCAAGCAATTTCATTTCGCCTGTTTGCCTGTATCCCAATACAAGGTCTGCGTCAGATTGGTTGGTTGATATGTTTCTGAGAAAAGCCAAGCGAGCTAAAAATAGAAATATATTTTTTAGTAAGAGTTATGTAAACCATAAAATGGCTGCATCCAACATTAATGAACGCCAATTTTCGCTAACCCTCATTAACGGAAATAGAAAAATATTCAAACCTTAAATCATGAAATCAATTCAAAGAAAACGGTTCCTGCTTATAACCGTTGCGTTATTGTGTCTAATTACCGCAGGTTTTGCTTTTTACATATCCCCTGGAAAATTATTTGCAAAGAATACGACAACTGTTGAATCACCAAAAGAAGACAACATTAAAAAAGTGGATCATGTAATTGCTTCTGCAAAAAAAGAAGTGATCCGTTGTTGTGCAAACCCGGCGCCTCACCATATCTGTGTGATCAAAACAATACTTGGTGTGGATACATCAAAAGAAAGCAGGGATGCTTCAACTTTCAAAACTTCACCCATGGTGATGAAATCAATTCAGTCAGGAATTTCCTGGATCATCAAGGCGCAGGAGCCAAATGGTGGATGGGGCAGTGGTGATCATTCAATGCAGGGCATTCTTGATCCGCATGCAGTGGAAACAGATCCTGCAACAACCGCACTTGTTGCCATGTCAATCCTGAGAATAGAAAATGGCATTCATGAAACACCTGCATCCAATTCATTATTGAAAGCAACTGCGTACCTGGTTAAAGTTGTTGAAGATTGTCCCGCTAACCAGCAGTTTCTTGTTACAAATACAGGAACGCAGCCCCAGATTAAGCTCGGGCAGAATATAGATGTAATTCTTACTTCACAATATTTCACAACACTGCTGAAATACGATCCGGCCAAACTGGAAATAAAAGACAGGGTAAAGAAGGCGCTTGGAAAATGTATTGTGATGATCCAGCGTACACAGGATCATGATGGCAGTTGGAAAGATGGTGGTTGGGCACCCGTACTTCAATCTGCTCTTGCAAACAACGCACTTGAGAGTGCTCAGGACCTCGGGGTAAAAGTTGATACGGTTGTATTGAATAAATCCCGTGGATACCAGAATGGGAATTTTGATGCAACGACAAAAACAATCAGTACGGATCGTGCTGCAGGAGTGATGTTGTACGGTTTATCAAGTACAACAAGAGCAAGTGCAAAAGAAGCGAAACGTGCAAAGGATATTGTGGCAAAAGCAAAAAAAGAAAATAAACTGACTGAGGTTGTGGTGAATGCAGACAACCTTCAAAAAGCAGGTTTATCAGAAACAGAAGCTCGAAATCTTTCCGTAGCGTATGAAATTAATCTTGCATCACAGTCTGAAGCAGTTCGTGAAGATGTAATGGCTGGTTTCGGTAACAATGGTGGAGAAGAATTTTTGAGTTTCCTTCTCACTGGTGAATCAATGATGATGCAGGGTGGGGATACATGGAAAAAATGGTACGATATGATGACTGGAAAGCTGATCAACATCCAAAACCGCGACGGAAGCTGGAACGGTCACCATTGTATAACTAGCCCGGTATTTTGTACAGCGACGTGTTTGCTGATACTGAGTATACACCAGGATATTGAGTTCACCATGCCTAAAAAAGGATTCTAAAAAGGTTGTTGGCCGTTGGCTTTTGGCTGTTGGAGACACCTAACAAACATTTCGGAGATTTAGTACTAACATCATTTCGATACATATCAGCCGAATTCAAATAGTTTTAAACGTATCCGTATAATTCGTCTTAATCCGTGTTATCCAAAATCCAAAATCCAAAATCAAAAATTACTTGAAGCCTGGGTGAAAACGCTCCAACGTTTTCCTCAAAAACTCCCGGTCCAAATGTGTGTATATCTCTGTTGTGGTTATACTTGCGTGCCCGAGCATTTCCTGCACCGCTCTTAGATCAGCGCCACCCTCAACCAGGTGGGTGGCGAATGAATGACGGAATGTGTGCGGTGAAATGCTCTTTTTTATTCCTGCTTTTTTGGCAACATCCTTAATGATATAAAAGATCATCACGCGGCTTAATTTGCTTCCGCGCTTGTTTAAGAATAAAATGTCTTCATGTCCGCGGACCACATCAATGTGGTTGCGCACCTGGTCGCGGTATATCTTTATGTACTTGGAAGCGGGTTTGCCAATTGGGACAAGTCTTTCCTTATTTCCTTTTCCTGTAACGCGAATAAAACCTGCATCAAGATAGAGTTGAGATATGCGCAGGGTTGTAACTTCTGTTACCCGTAAACCGCAGCTGTACATTGTTTCGAGTATCGCCTTGTTGCGCGTTCCATCCGGGGTGCTTACATCAATTTGTGAAATGAGTAATTCAATTTCTTCAAAACTCAATGTATCGGGTAATGTCCGTTTCAGTTTGGGTGCTTCGAGCAGCGTGGTGGGATCCGTTGCAGAAATATTTTCAATCTGGCAGTATTTATAAAAAGTACGAATGCCGGAAATGATGCGCGCCTGTGAAGATGCACTCATGCCGATTTCAGCAATGTCCTGTACAAACCCCTGCAGGTCTTTCAATTTAACCTGGTCAGGTGTTTTTGGATCAACAGATAAATATTGGGTTAATTTATCGAGATCAGAAAGGTAGGCAGATACAGAATGTTCTGACAATGATTTCTCCAGACGTAACCATGATTTGAAACCGTTTTTATAGGCTTCCCACATCAAAGCGTGATGTTTTTTTCAACTGTTCTTTTTTCATTCTGGTCAAACAATTCAACGTATGCTCTTGTGCGTGTAACGTGCGCAGAGTCGAAGGTTTTGTGCAATTCGTTCCAGTCAATTTTCAATTCCTTGTCTCCTGCAATTTTCACTTTTGCAGTTTTTCCCGTTGCCTTGTCCTCGATATACAAAAAAGTATAATCTGCAGAAACCGCAAGACCTTCTTCGATCTTAAATTTCGGATCAAATTTTGTCAATGCGCTTTTGTATATACTCATGTTATTCTTTTTATTAAAAGGCATTTTTAACTGGTAACCTCTTCCATTGTTGCAATCATTGAATTCAAGCCATGCATAGGATGTATCCCTGATATAACAATCCATATATTTTTTATCCAGCTTAACTTCTTTTTCAATCAGGTTGGCAAAATCCATTTTCCTGAATGATTCAAGTTCAGCATGACTCCATATTAATGAATCAGGCATGCAGTTGTTGGCACTGATGTATACGAAGGGCTCCATTGCGTGAGTGGAGGTGAATTTTATTGTATCCTTTTGGCAGGCTGTATCACAAAATGCAACGGGTGTTGATGGGCCGCTATCACCACATGAAATAAATAACAAGGTGATAAGGGCTGCACAAAGAATTTTCATGTTGTTCGTTTGATTGCAGCAAACGTACTACCGATTTTTTATCTTGTAAAATGTTGGTGAGAAATTATGCTTTTGCACCCTGCACCCATTCCATTAGTTTGTCCACCAGTCGTTGTGTTGCGGGACAATATTCTACATTCTGTTTGTGCACATGCATGTAATCGACCATTCTTCTTTTAGGTAAATGAGGAAACCCTGCGCAATCAGCAGGCCTGATTGCATATATGCTGCATTTGTTATCCTTCAGATTTAAGAATTGACAGGGTGTGCTTTTGTTCATCCAGTCACCCGTACCTCTTTCCTTGTACAACCATTTTGTTTTGAAAGCATCCACCGTCATTCCAAGATGACTTGAAATACGTTTCATATCAGCAGGAGTATAGGTCGGTGTCATCGATTTACAACAATTCGCGCATGTTAAACAATCCACTTCTTTCCATACGGATGCTTCAGCAGCGGATGTATATGCGTCCAATTTTCTCGGTGGCGTTTTTTCAAGCCTTGAAAGAAATCTTCGCAGTGCGGTCTTGCGTTTCACTGCCTTTCTTCTGAATGATCGCAAACTAAAAGCCATAATATGAAGATAAGGGAATCTATCATGCAACGAAGTTGTGTGAGATTGTTTGTTGACTACTGTCAATGGTTGATGTACGATGTTCGATATACGATGTACGATGTGCTTTCGGGGAGCTAGAAGATTTGTCGTAACGCC
>CAZCKF010000161.1:0-7220 GCA_964499155.1 uncultured Chitinophagaceae bacterium | reverse complement strand
TCCTTGAAGAACTATTGGTGTTGAACCGCAACATTCAACCGCATCATGTTTATTTACCTGCAAGAAATGATATTCACCAGGATCATCACGTGATCCACCAGGAAGGCATGCGAGCCTTTCGAAATGGAAATGTGTTTGGTTATGAGCTTCCCTGGAACAACACGCGTTTTGAACCTAATTACTTTCAGCAGCTTTCAGAAAGCGATCTCTCCAAAAAAATTGATGCACTGAAATCTTACAGGTCACAATCAGATAAACGATACATGGAAGAGGATTTCATCCGTTCACTTGCACGTGTGCGTGGGGTGCAGGCAGGATGCGCGCTCGCAGAGGCATTTGAGGTTTATAAATTTGTTGAATAACTCATTCAGTCTCTTAAATAAATAGTAGAATCTGCGGAGAACTCGAGTCGCTGATGGAACTGATTGCCAAGAAACACTTTCAATAAATTCACGCTTGATCTTACACGATCATAACCTGCATAGTTACCATCTGGTGAATAAATGGCCGATAAATTCATGAAATAATATTTTCTCTCCTTCGGCTGACTGAAATGCCGGAAGCCATGATCACTCATCAGGAATATTACAGGTTTATTTGGTCGATTTAATAGGGTATCTACAAGCGAAATGATCTTTTTGTTTGTGTACAGCAGGTATTCTATATAGCTCGATTTGTTCACCTGGTTTCCCTCTGAAAGAGTTTCGTATGGCTGTTCCCTGCCTTCAGCATTAAAATAATAGGGATAATGCGGCATCATAAAGTGGGCATATACAAATTGTGGTGAGGATGAATGGGATGTTGTCAGTTCAAATATGTTATTGTTGTTATGAAGATTTCGATACGTAAATTCTTTCACCGCTGTTTCTAAACGAAATTTACCATCCACTGTATTGAAACGAATCTCGCGATTCATCCTGCTGAGAAATGTTTGCGCAGTGATCAGCCTCGTTTTAACCGGAATAAAGGTTTCATCAATCCGTGCAGGCTGCCCGCGAAAATCAAAAATGGAGTAATTCCTAAATGCATATCCGTGCGCCTGTAGATATTGCAGGAAACGGTTGTTGCGGATCACATCGTAGGACATGGTTACGTCTTTCCCGCTGCGATTGGTATCTGACAATAGGAGGTAGTCCATATTGAGGATGGATGCTACGGAAAAAGGAGTGTAGTTATAATTACTGTTGCTGCTGTCAATATTATAAAAACCACGCTGTTTCAGTGCATCTATAAAATCTGTATTCGCGAATCCAAACATGGCTTGCAATTCTTTCTGACCTGCATATTCATCAAACATCAGTAAATAGATGTCCGGTTTTTTGCAACTGTCACACTTTGACATGCCTGCAGGTAGCGTTTCAACAATATTGTTCTTCGAAGATTTTACTGCAAGGGTGCCGAGATCTATTGCTATCAATATGATGAGTAACAAATTAAGATAGGAGGTGAGTTTTGAAAATCCGGAATACGACCTTTTCAGTAAAATGACAATGCCAATGAGAAGGAGTACGAAAAATGGCAATACAAAACTGTAACGCGAGAGAAAGCTGTCCGGTGCAACATATTTTATTCCATCATGAATGGCGCCAAAGAAAAAATGAAAAGCCATCAGGCAGAGGGAAAAGATCGCCGCTTTTTTCCAGTTTCTAAAAAAAAGCCATCCTATAACACAAAATAATAAAGCGAAACCAATGTAGACCAGGGTAAGCACAAGTGCATCCATCGCGGGTACATGAGGGAAGTGTTCGGCAACACCATGCTGTACAAAAAATACAGGTAAAAGAAAGAGAAAATATATACCGTCTATTCGAAACTTTGATTGTTGTTTGTTCATGAATGAATCGATCTAATAAACTTAAGATATTCCCGTTAGGTTACTAATATTTAATAGGTCAATATTAGAAAGTGGTTCGCTAGCGCATCTTATGACTCACCACATAGGAACATAAGGCACATAGAAGCACAAAGATTAAGGGCACATATATTCTCTCATGTAATCTATCGTTACTTGAACTTATGTGCTTCTATGATTTCTACGGTTCTATGTGGCGAAAAAAGTAGCGTAGCGAACTGAAAAATGCAAGAACTAGCGGATTGAATGATTTTTCGATACAAGAAAGGAAATCCAAAATCCAAAATCAAAAATCAGAAATCGGATAGTAGTTTTAGCACAGAAATGAATTCACCCATCGTATATATAGGCATGAGTGCAGACCTCGTGCATCCGGGTCATCTGAATATTATAAAAAGGGGCGCAGAACTTGGAATGGTCGTAATTGGGCTACTGACAGATGAAGCAATTGCAACATACAAACGTGTTCCTTATCTCAGTTTTGATCAACGCAAAGAAATTGTTGAAAACATAAAGGGTGTTTCAGAGGTCATCCCACAAACCACGCTGGATTACGAATCCAATCTCAGGAAGATAAAACCAAAATATGTTGTTCATGGAGACGATTGGCAATCAGGCATCCAACAATCAACCCGAAAAAAAGTAATTGAAGTTTTAAAGGAATGGGGTGGCGAACTGGTTGAAATTCCTTATACAAAAGACATCAGTTCAACAGCAATCCAACAGTCAATAAAAGAAATAGGCATTACTCCCGGGAGCAGATTAAAAAGATTTACAAGACTGTTGAATGTAAAACCTCTCATTCGTGCTCTCGAAGCTCATAATGGTTTAAGTGGATTGATCGTGGAGAACACACAATACCACGATAACCATGGTCCCCAGGAATTTGATGCCATTTGGATCAGCAGTCTCACGGATTCTGCGGCCAAAGGAAAACCTGATACGGAAACGATCGATTTTACTTCGAGGCTAACAACAGTGAATGAAATTGTTGAAGTAACCACCAAGCCAATCATTTTTGATGGTGATACAGGTGGGCGTATCGACCAGTTTCCATTTGTTGTAAAAACTTTGGAGCGACTTGGTGTTTCTGCCATTATTATCGAAGACAAGTCAGGACAAAAGAAAAATTCGTTGCTCGACGATGCATCGGTACACCAGCAGGAAGACGCAAATGATTTTGCTGAGAAAATTCGAGCAGGGGTTCGTGCAAAAATCACGGACGAATTCATGATCATTGCCCGAATTGAAAGCCTGATAACGGGAAGGGGAGAGGAAGATGCGCTGCGGCGCGCAAAACTTTTTCTTGAAGCTGGCGCTTCAGGTATCATGATCCACAGTAAAAATGCAGATGGAAAAGATATTCTTTCGTTTGCAAGGGCTTACCAAAATATTCCGGGTAAAAAATGGTTGGTGGCAGTTCCAACCACTTATCCCGAAGTTTCAACAGCACAACTCGAAGAGGCTGGTTTTAATATTGTGATCTATGCAAATCATTTACTCAGGAGTGCATACCCATCGATGAAAAAAACTGCTGAGGACATATTAAAAAACGGTCGCGCGAAAGAATCGGAACAAAATCTGTTGCCGGTAGCTGATCTATTAAAGTTGACCTGATATGATCTCACCTGTTGAATTTTTAACCACATTGAAATCTGCTGGCATTTCTTTTTTTTCAGGTGTGCCCGATTCGTTGATGAAAAGCTTTTTGTCTCATTTGCAGGATGAACCGGGTCATACAATTTCTCCAAGTGAAGGTGCTGCGATTGCTCTTGCCACTGGATATTTTTTAGCTACTGGAAAACCTGGACTTGTCTATTTTCAAAATTCCGGGTTGGGTAATGCGGTAAATCCTTTATCATCTCTTGCGCATAAAAATGTTTATGGTATACCGATGATTTTGCTGATTGGCTGGAGGGGTCAACCGGGAAAAAAAGATGAACCACAGCATAGCGTAATGGGAGACATCACTGTGCAGTTGCTTGAACTTATGAAAATACCCACCCAGGTATTAAATAATGAGAATTGGCAACAAAAAATAAATGACTCTGTAAATATTGCTCAAATCAATCGTCAACCAGTTGCATTACTTGTTGAAGCGGAATTTTTTCAGGCAATGGGAAATGTTATTGCGAAAGAATTTCCTGTATCTGTTTTCGATGCTATCTCTTCAATTTATAACCAGCTTGCAGGCGATGAAATTGTAGTTTGCACAACCGGGTATACGAGCAGGATCTTTCACGGTATCAATCAGTCAGGGAAGATTCAGAAATATTTTTTAAATGTCGGGGCTATGGGCCATGCCGGTGCAATCGGTACCGCACTTGCGCAGCACAGCGACAGGCAGGTGATTGTGCTTGACGGTGATGGATCCATTTTGATGCACCTTGGTTCATTAGCCATTGCGGGAACATTAAAATCAAATAATCTTTCCTATTTTCTATTGAACAATGGCGTTCATGCATCCGTTGGTGCCCAACCTTCGCTTGGACTTGAAGTTGATTTCTGGCGTATTGCCCGGGGATGCGGATTTGATGAAGTGCACAGGATCACTAATGAAACAGAGCTTGCTGATTTTTTAAAAACAGGGCTAATGGGTCAAAAAACTTTTACTGAAATTATAGTCAATACAAATGCACCGGAAAACCTTCCAAGACCCGACCAGGATTTTAATGCAGCAACAAAAAGGTTCAGGGAAGCGATGGAAGGAAAATAACAACAATGCAGGAAACCATCCGCACATCCAACGCACTTTCTCTTGCCTCACGCATTTTAGTGAACAAAAAAATCACTTCTGTATTAGTTGTTACGGGCAGACATCCGGGTCAGCCAACCATTCAAGAGGCTTTTCAACAATCATTGCATCTCGTTTCACCATTGGGTAATCTAAATACGGATAAAAATATTCAACAGGTATTTAATGAATGTCCGGTTGGTGTGCAATCAATTGTAGCAATTGGCGGAGGTTTTACAATTGATGCGGCCAAGCTGTTAATGATGAAATACATCGGGACAGGATGCCGGCCTTTTTTTATTGCAATTCCAACCACTGCAGGTTCAGGAAGTGAAGCAACCCCACTTAGCGTGAGCTATGCCGTTAACAAAAAACTATCGATCATTGATAGCAGGCTGTTACCTGACATTGCACTGCTTGATGGGAAATTGTTGAATGAATTACCACCGCAACAGAGAGCCATTTCGGGAATTGATACTGTAGCACAGGCCATTGAGTCCACATGGTCAAACAATGCAAATGCCACATCCATTCAATTTTCCGCATTTGTATTAAAAGATTTTTTTCCAAAGCTTATTGAGTTTGCTAAAGGTGCAAACCAGCATAACCATAAATTGCTGTGGAGGTCAAACCTTGCAGGAAAGGCAATTGCCATTACACGCACAACAGGTCCGCATGCAATGTCCTATTATCTCACTTCACATTTTGGGGTGTCTCACGGCCAGTCAGTGGCTCTTTACCTGCCGCTTTTTTTTATTTATAATGCAAATCCTGCATCATCTCAGGCAAGGGAAAGAATGCAGAAGATTTATTCCTGGCTGGGTGTTAAGGACCAAAGGGAAGCTTGTAATTACATGACTGACCTCATAAAACAGGTTGGCCTTGCCAGCCGTTTTCGTGATCTCGATTTAATAGTTGATATTGAAGCCTTGCTTGATGAAGTAAATGAGGAGCGATTTTCAAATAATCCCGTGCCATTTGAAAGAAACCGTTTGAGGGAATTGATCCAAGAATATTTAATGTAATGCTATCATTTCTCCGGGAATATGCAAAAGTGCAACACTTTATTAGTAAAAGACCTGATGTGGTTTTTTACGCTGAGAATGCATACTATTTTCAGTATTTCCGCCATTTGTTTGATTCGCTAAGGAAAGAAAATGTTTCCCTCGGGTATATTACTTCAGATCCCCATGATCCCATTTTGTTGCAACCTGATGAAAAACTGGAAGTGCTTTATTCGAAAAGCACACTTGCATTTGTTTTTCAAAGACTTCATTCTCCGGTCGTAATCATGACAATGCCTGATCTGGGAAATTTTGTTTTTAAAAAATCACCTGCAGTCGGAAAATACATTTATGTTTTCCATGCCCTGGTAAGTACCCACCAGCAATATCGCACCCATGCATTTGATCATTACGATACCATTTTTTGTGCAGGACCGCATCATGCAAAAGAAATGAGAGAGGCTGAATCATTAAATGGATTGCCGCAAAGAGAATTGGTTCAATATGGATATCCGCTCCTTGAAGAATTTAAACTGAGAGCAAAAAAATATCCTGCTGACAAAAAAAGAGTGTTGATTGCGCCGAGCTGGTACAGACAAGGAATATTAAACAGTTGCATCAATGA
The DNA here is from genome assembly GCA_964499155.1 of uncultured Chitinophagaceae bacterium. Classification (GTDB taxonomy): domain Bacteria; phylum Bacteroidota; class Bacteroidia; order Chitinophagales; family Chitinophagaceae; genus CAZCKF01. The sequence continues at coordinate 1,005 of CAZCKF010000161.1, read as the reverse complement.
ATTAGCTGATTCTTTTAGTAATACATCTTATGAAGTATTGGTCCGACCTCACCCGGAATTTGCAAAACGCAATAAAAAAAGTTATAAAAAGCTGGTTGACATCATTGAGCAAAACAACAATCTTAAACTTGATGTAACACCTTCACTAGGAGACTTAATGTTGACCAGCCATTATCTTGTTACCGATAGGTCAGGAATAGCCTTTGAATATGCTTTTGCAAGGCAACAGCCTGTTTTATTTATTGATACGCCACTGAAGATTGAGAATGATGAATATGCAAAGTTTGTCAATTCTCCTGTTGAAAATACATACCGCGAAATGATTGGAACTACCATGAAGCCGACAGATGTTTCATTTATTCAATCGAAGATCGGGGAGTTGGATAACAAGCGTTATGAATTTGAGGCTGGGATACATGCAGCAGAACGAGAAATCGTTTTTGATGAATCATACCATTATAAAGGTATTCAGTATATAATGGATCATTTGCGCTGATCGGCATTGCCGATGTTCTCTGCATCTTTTTTCCTGAAAAAACTTTTAATCTTCCACCAGTAAGTTTTGGCAACATAGGCTGCACCAAGAACTGCCCCAACAAGCACCTGGATTAAGTAACTGCCGCTACCCGGATCGATATACAAAAAATGATTTATCAAAAATAACTGAGGTTTGTTTTTGGCGTAAGTGCTAACACGGTTTCATACATCAAACGAATGGTTTGTTCAATATCATCCCGGTGCAGCATTTCCACTGTGGTATGCATGTAACGGAGTGGAATTGAAATCAATACTGATGGACAACCATCATTTGCATACGCGAATGAATCGGTATCAGTACCAGTGCTTCTTGAAACTGCACGTAACTGAACCGGTATCTTCTTTTTCGCAGCAACATCCTGAACGAGGTCAAGCAGTTTGTTATGAACTGCAGGACCAAAGGCAAGAGATGGTCCCTTTCCGCATGCACAATCACCTTCGATGAGTTTATTTACCATTGGTGTGGTA
>CAZCKF010000160.1:0-7221 GCA_964499155.1 uncultured Chitinophagaceae bacterium | reverse complement strand
TCTTGATGCTACCGCATATATGCAACAGGCAACTAAACAAATCCTTGAGGTACAGATTTCTTCTGCAACTGGTTTCACATCAACACTATTGAATGCAGCTGATGTTGAAAATAAGGGCGCAGAAATTGAATTGCGTAGCACAGTTATTCGTAAAGCTGATTTTACTTTGGATTTAAATGCTAATTACACTTGGAATAAAAATGAAGTGAAAGGTCTGTTCGGTGATTTGACTCGTATCCAGGTGAATTCTGCTGGTACGAATGCATTCATTTCTGCTTCAATAGGCAAACCTTACCCTTACCTTGAAACTACACATTGGCTGAGAGACCCAGCAACAGGAAGTGTGGTTATTGATCCAAATGATGGTTGGCCAATTCGTGCAACAGACCTTAAAGGTCATGGTCCAACAATTCCTGTTCATACATTGGGTCTTGGTGGCCGTGCTACTTATAAAGGGTTCACTTTGGCAGCGAATGCAGAATATCGTGGTGGAAATTATGTTTATCATGATATAGCTGAAGACATGGCATTTACTGGTTCTTCTGCTATCACAACTAAATACAACCGTCAATCATTTATTTTCCCTAATTCAGTTTATGATGATGGTACAGGTAAATATGTACCAAACACAAGCATTCCAGTTGAAAACTTTATCGCTATCTATCAGGGATGGGGCGATTATAGCTTCTCAAGAGGAATTCTTGGAAATGGTGAAGTATTTACAACTTCAGGTGCTTTTTGGAAGTTAAGAGATGTTTCTCTTTCATATGATTTTCCTCAAACATGGACAAGAGCGTTAAAAGTTGTTAAGGGAGCGAGCTTATCTGTGTTTGGTAGAAACCTGTTTACATGGTTACCTAAAGAGAATTTGTGGACAGACCCTGAATTTTCTAACACAACTGGTAACGGTGTTGGTATTAATACTTCATTTAATACTCCACCCGTTCGCCAGTATGGTGCAACCTTAAATCTTAATTTCTAGTCTAAGTGACCATGTCAAAACTCATTCTAAATAATTTACACATGAAAAAACTAGCAATACTGATCCTTGGTATTGTTGTGTTCGCCAGTTGTAAGAAGTTCGTTGATGTGAACGACAACCCGAATACACCAACAACCACAAGAGCAGATTATATTTTCACAAATGCACTCAACCAGACTGCAACAAATCAGGTTGGTGGAGTACATCAAGTAGCAGCGACCTGGACAGGTATACTCGCGCACACTACCAGTTTTACTGGTGGTGGTACTGAGAAAACCTACCAGTTCACTAACGGTGATTTTAACTTTTTTGATGGTATGTATAATAACCTTGCCGATTACCAATGGGTAATTGACAATGGTGCAGAACAAGGTTACTCGCATTTGATAGGACCATCGAAAATTATGCAGGCTATTGTATTTCAGAAATTGGTAGATCTGTATGGAGATATTCCCTATACTGAGGCTTTAAAAGGTAGTGTTGTAGCATCTCCAAAATATGACGATGATCAATTTATTTATGAAGATCTTATCAAAAAAATCGATGAGGCAATTGCGGAAATTAAAGCCGCCACATGGCCTCCATCTGAAGCGGGAGACATCGCCTTTCATGGAGATGAAACTTCATGGATTCGTCTTGGTAACACAGTGAAAATGCGTATCCTTATGCGTCAGAGCTTTATGCCTGGCCGTGATGCATACATCACTACTGAAATCAATAAGATCCTTGCAGAAGGAACCGGTTTCATTACAGATAATGTATATGTTCAGCCTGGTTACACTAAGGCTTCTGGAAAATTAAATCCGATGTATACTCAACTCGGATATAATGAAAATGATGTTGAATCAGGTACTGGCCGTTTCCGTAAATCAAATAAGGTAATTATTGATTTCCTGAAAGCAACCAATGATCAGTTCAGATTACAGCGATTGGCTTATCCAAGAGTTGGTGGTAATCCTACCAATTCTGCAGATTACGTGGGAATTCCACTCGGAACAAGCGGTAATGCATATCTCGAAACATTGGTTTCTTCTGTAGGTTCAGTGCAAATTGTGAAAGGCGATGCTACTCGTCCGAATGTTTTGTTTTCTATGGCAGAAATGTTCTTCCTGAAAGCAGAAGCAGCTCAGCGCTATGGTATTGCTGGTTTGGGTACTGCGGAAGCAAATTATAAAAGTGGAGTACAGTGGGCATTCAGACTTGCTGCAGCTACACATACATCTACAGCAACTGCTTCAAATGCACAGGCTGATGCTGCTGCAGCAACATATCTTGCAAGTGGTACACAATGGGCTGACTGGGCTGCAACAACAGACAAAATCAGTCTCATCCTTTTGCAAAAATGGCTAGCTATTGCTCATTTTGATGGTCTTGAAGCATGGAGCGAATACCGCAAATCGACTACAACTGCAGATCCAAATGGTTTCTTCCCTGCTGGATATACAGTTAAATCAACTGTGGTGAGTGCAAGCCAAACTGAACCGGTAAGATTGTATTATACTTTGCGTGAAAATTCTGTGAATAGTGCTAACGTTCCTCAGAATGTCAATGTATTTACAAATAGAGTTTTCTGGGACGTTCAATAATCAAACACACACAAAACAATAATCATTTATGAAATTTAAATCATTAATCGCGATCGCTTCAGCAACGATCCTCTTTGCATCGTGTCTTAAAAGCACTGATGATTTTGGATGGGATGACGATCCAGGGAGCGTCGTAGTAGAGATCCGGGATGCTGCTGAGGACGGAGGCGAAAAAGTTATCTCTCTCGAAGCTGCACCGCCAACTGAAACCTTTGACCTGATAACAATTAGAGTTAATGCGGCAAGAGGTGCTCAACCATCGGGAGATATTACAGTGGATCTGGTTCCAATTATTCCAGGTGCCTATACTCCACTTCCGGCTGGTTCATATACTATTCCATCCTTGAAAGTAGTCATTCCAAAAGGACAGACTGAGGTTTCGGTTCCTATTACTTTAAATAAGTCAGTATTGGATCTTACAAAATCTTATGGCCTTGGTTTTCAAATTTCTTCAACAACAGAGGGAGTTATCAGCGAGTTAGCAAATAAAATAATTGTTGGCTTGTTGATCAAAAATCAGTATGACGCAGATTATACAGTTACCGGATACTTTTTCCACCCGACTGCTGGTCGTGCAATCAATATGACCAAGCACATGTTCACTTTGGGTGCTAACACAGTTGAAGGCCAGGTTGGTGACCTTGCAGGTTTCTACTTTGCATTCGATGTAAATGGAACTGTATTGTCAAACTGGAGAGGTTTGGGCTCTGCTCCTCCTGCTCCGGCATCAGGCTTTATGACTGCTGATAATCCTGGTAATTTTTCTCACGCTCCATTGTCAGTAGGACCTCCTTATATTCATGCTAATTATCCAAATACATATGATCCTGCAACAAAAACATTCTTGTTGCATTATGGATACCATGTAGGAGGAAATGGCCAGAATACATTTACTCGTCAGATCTATGAAAAGTGGGTTCGCATCTAATTTGTAAATAAAATTTCCCTAAAGGCTATCTTCGGATAGCCTTTTTTTATGCGTATAACTATAATCTTCTTCCTGTTCATCCTGGTGTTTACATCCTGCAAAACAAAGGATGATGTTCCCATTCTTACAATAGATGTAAAAAATGCAAAGGGATATAAATTGCTTGTGCACTCCGTGCCTTACCCAAATGAAATTGCAGATACATTGATATTGGAAGACATCAATGAAATGCAGCAACAATTCCTGGTACAACTTCCTGAGGAAGAAGAAAGGTTATACCGAATTCGTGTGCAAGGCAGTCGTGTGGATTTCGTTATAATTAATGATGGAAATCCGACAGAGGTTTCTGTGAATATTGCATTCCCCAAAAAATATACAGTATCAGGTTCTCCGGCTACAACTAACCTGCACAATTTTTTAAACCAGCATGATTCTCTCTGGAAAGCAATGATGGTTGAATTGAATGACACCTCTACTGGGCATTTAAAACCTGGCATGGGCCCTCGTTTTGCGGAAGAACAGAGGAAGGCGATGATGCGGCCAAAATTATATGCAGATACCGTTTCAAGCGCAGGTGCATTTTTATATGCATCGACCCTGTTTGAACTCGGGAATGACAGCACCGTTTTGAAAGAATTTATTTTGAACGCAAGAAAACGATTCAGCGGTCATCCAGGCATTGAAAAATGGCTGGCTGCGAATGAACGTGTCATGGATATTTATAGAATAGAATATACCGAGGGCCAGAAGTTGCCGGTATTTTCTTTGCCTGATTCATCAGGGAAAATGATCTCGAATGCAGACTTTCTTGGAAAATATTTGTACATCGATTTTTGGCCCACATGGTGTGGTGAATGCGTGGCGTATGATGAAAAGAAAGCACAGGCCATTAGAATGTACCGAAATAAAAATTTTGAAATTCTCAGTGTGGCAATGGATGGAGGAACAAATGTTTGGAGAACGTATTTTCTCAGGCAAAAGCACAATACCTGGAAAAATGTAATTGATACATTATTATGGGAAGGACCAGCGGTGAATACAATTAAATATGATACGGTGCCCTACAATATCCTCGTTTCACCAGAAGGAACCATTCTTGATCGCGCGATCCATAAAGATTCGTTATTGCACGTTCTGCGCAGACACATAAAATAATTATGCATTGTGTAAGGAAGAAATTTGGGTTTCCTAAATTAAGCACTGGTACTCGCCGCTGGTTTTTCTTTCTATCATAGCGCTCGAAGCTCATAGCTCTTAGCTCGCAGCTATTTATCGGTTTCAGCATACATTTGCCCTTCAATCCAAACGCATGGCAGAACAGAATCAACCCAACCAGTTAAATATCGAAATTTCAGAAGAAATTGCTGAAGGCAGTTATGCGAATCTTGCCATCATTACACACTCACATGCGGAATTCGTGATTGATTTCGTCAACGTCATGCCAGGCACGCCAAAAAGTAAGGTCAAATCCCGCATCATATTTACTCCGCAACATGCTAAGCGATTCATGAAAGCTTTAAATGAAAATATTTCACGTTACGAAGCTGCCAATGGTTCTATAAAAGATCTGGAAGATGTGCAGATACCGATGAATTTCGGGGGACCAACGGCACAGGCCTGAGGAAAGCTGCGAGCGGCGAGCCCCGAGCTGCGAGTAGCCACGAGAACAAGTAAAACAAGCAGCGAGTACGAGGCTGAAAAATTGAAAATTTCTTTTTGTTTTGATGTGATGAGTTGTTTCTAATAATCATTCCTCTTTATTGATTGCGCGGTAAGTGCAGCAGATCCAAATCTTCTTTCTTTATTGTTGGTGATATAATGGGGTAGCCTTCCCTAATCAGCTTAAAGCTTACAGCTTAAAGCTTAAAGCTTAAAGCTTACAGCTTATAGCTTTTAACTAGCACTCAGTAAGAAAAAAACGTCTCTTTTTTGGTGTTTTTCCCATTGAACCCCTCATTGACAATCTCATCTTTATTCCATCATTGGCCGATGGTCCGGCGATGCCGAAAACCGGAATTGAAGAGTAGGCAGGAATTAATAAACTGAATGATTATGAGAAGAGTGATTAGCCTGACACTGGCGATTGCATTGCATTTGATTGTGTTGGGTCAAAGAGGAAGTAGTAATACTGATCTTGTACAAAATGAAGATTTTGTGAGATGGGTTGCCGCAACATGTCACAATGAATGGGACATCGGGGTTGATTTTGAAGAGCAGACTGGTGATGGATATTCAAAATTTTCCAGGGCACTAAAACTGGCTACAACAGATGCAGAAATTGAACAGGTTGTTAGCGATTTTCAATTAGACACCGACAGATCTTATACACTAATGGCCGAACAGCTTGTGTTGTGGAACCTTTTTAAATTAAGACATGCCTGGTTTTTTAATTTATCTGAACAAAAACAAAGAGAACTGATCTTCGATGCATTTCATACAGGGATGAATTCAGATTATCCTTTATGGGTTGAATTCAGAAATTCCATCACGGAAAAAATTGCCAATAAATGCGGAACCACAGTGAAATCCGTTCCAAGCATAATTGTCAATTGTCTTTGGGATACTGTGAATTCAGCACTGAATTTCACATCTCAATTCGCTGCAATAGCCACCGCTGTAAATGAAGGCAGTTGGGGAGGAATGATCGAAGGAATCAAGCAATTGTTGAAGAAAGCAGGGAAACGTTTGGGCTGGATAGGGCTTGCATGGGCTGCCATAGATGTTGGAATTTGCATTTGGAATAATGTATGATGTAAATAATTACCAATGCAGAATAACAGAAACCTAATAATAGCGCAGATCATTTTAATTGCAATTCCGTATTTGATATGGAAATATACCGACCATTATCAATGGAGAATTTTTGCTGCACTATTTATAATTCACGTGTCGTTTTTTGGTTTCCTCCGAATTTTTGAAACGATTATAAAAAACAATAAGGAAGTTGATAAGCATTCCAACCACAATTGGTTTGGAATAATTCTTCAAATCTTTATTCTTTTCATTGCATTTCAATATTGCGGACACCTGTACGACATTTTTAAAGCTGCATAAAAAGTAGGTGGGTAATGTTGTTACTCACCTTTTTTCCTGGCCGTGCATTGTTGGATTTTTAAATACAGGGAGGCTTTGAATGTGTGTGGCCGTACTCTATATATTTCTGTCAACCGTTTTTATCAGCGATTCATTGCCTGGTGCTAAGAAACCTGAAATCTTCACCGGTGGTTTTCTCGAAGTGATGCAAACAGGACAAATGAACGCGTCAGCACGATTGTTCAGGTTATATATTGGTGATCCAGCCAAATTCAGGTTACCGGTTTCTATTTATTCTGGGGTTACAGCGAATAACGTAACGCAATCAAAAACACTGGAAGACCTGGTGATGAATATGATCAACCCTTCATCTGGAATTTTTAATTTTTGTATTGAAGGAGATTCAAGATTGATCGGGAGAAAAACATCCATAACGATGTTTCGCATTCAATATCATGGAGGCTTTCGATTACTGGGAGCTTATAACCGGGGTGCACAGCGAAATGAATCGTTTTTTAATGGAATTGCTGGACTGGGAATAAGTTTCGTTACCGGTGCCTGGGAAAAAGATAAAACCGATAACCTGGGAATTTTCTGGATGAATTTCAGGATGATCCTTTCTCATTCCCCTCCACATATCTTGAGAGATTACATCAACCCATCTGCGACACAAAACCTGCTGGGTTATTCTA
>CAZCKF010000159.1:6332-7245 GCA_964499155.1 uncultured Chitinophagaceae bacterium | reverse complement strand
TCAGCTTAGCACCGATTTCTTCTGCTTCTGCTTTAGGAACGCCTTCTTTGATTGGCTTTGGAGCACCATCAACCAGGTCTTTTGCTTCCTTAAGACCAAGTCCAGTCAATTCCTTCACGATCTTAACAACATTCAGTTTGTTAGGACCTGCAGCTTTCAACACAACGTTGAATGCAGTTTTTTCTTCAGCAGCCGGTGCACCACCGCCCGCAGCAGGACCAGCAGCTACAGCTACTGCAGCAGCAGCAGGTTCGATACCGTATTCCTCTTTCAGGATCTTTGCTAATTCGTTTACATCTTTTACTGAGAGATTTACTAGCTGCTCAGCAAATTGTTTTAAGTCTGCCATTGTTTTACTTTTTAACCGCCTTCTCTGCTCTTCGACAAGCTCAGAGCTCCGGCGGATGGTTATTAATTGTCTTCACTTATACCCGAAGACATGGGAATCTATTTTTGATTTTGGATTTTGGATTTGGGATTTGGGTCCGAACCGAAGCTTCTTCCAAAAATCTTAAATCTAAAATCTGCGATTTTAATTTTTAGCGGCTCTGTCTTCCAGGGCTTTGATCAAGCCTGCTAGACGGCCTCCTGCATTCAATGCACTGATCACGTTCTTCGCTGGTGACTGGAGTAATCCGATCACTTCGCCGATCAGGTCATGTTTGCTCTTCAATGTTGTCAATGCCTTTAACTGATTATCGCCGGCAAATACATCACCATCGATAAATGCAGCTTTGAGTACTGGCAACTCTCCTTTGCTGTCTTTTCTGAAATCAGAAATGATCAATGCAGGGTCTTTTGGATTTTCACTGAACATCAAAGCGGTTACTCCATGTAATGAATCGAACACATTTGAATAACGCTGATTGTCCAATGCTTCAAGCGCTTTTTTGATCAGTGTATTCTTTGCCAC
>CAZCKF010000159.1:0-6322 GCA_964499155.1 uncultured Chitinophagaceae bacterium | reverse complement strand
TTTCATTTCAACTTTTTTGTTGAAACAAATCCTGCGCAGTTTTGTTACCTGTTCAACAGTAAGCGCTTCTGTATTTGTGATATAGAAGTTGTTGTACTGTGAGAATTTTTCTTTCAGTACATCAATCACTTCGTTTTTTTGATCTTTTGTCATGATAGTCAGTTTGAAATCCGCACTGCGCCGGATTAATGAACAAATGTTTTAGCGTCAATAGCAATACCGGGACTCATGCTGCTGGCCATGGTAATGCCACGCAGGTAAGTTCCTTTTGCTGAAGATGGTTTTGCTTTGATGATCGCATTGATCAACTCCTGGCTGTTTTCTGCAATACGATCAGGTGTAAAACTTACACGACCGATCGATGCATGAATGATTCCAGCCTTGTCAACTTTGAATGCGATCTTACCGCCTTTTACTTCATTCACTGCTGCAGCAACATCATTGGTTACTGTACCAGTTTTTGGATTCGGCATCAGGTTACGCGGACCGAGAATTTTTCCGAGCTTACCAATTTTAGGCATTACTGAAGGTGTTGCAACGATTACATCCACATCCACCCATCCGCCTTCAATTTTTGTAATGTATTCATCAAGTCCTACGAAATCTGCACCTGCAGCTTTAGCATCTGCCTCTTTATCAGGCGTGCAAAGCACAAGTACCTTTTTGGTTTTACCCGTACCGTGGGGAAGTGTAACTGTTCCGCGAATTGCCTGGTCAGCTTTTTTTGGATCTACTCCCAAACGGATGTGCAAATCAACCGATGCATCGAATTTGCAGGTTGTAATTTCTTTCACCAGGGACGATGCGTCCTTGAGTGTGTATGATTTTTTGCTGTCGACCTTCGTCTCTGCAACTTTTCTTTTTTTACTGACAAATGCCATGATTCAAATTTTTTTGGATGTCACCTTTCGGTTTAATTAATTGTCCCAGGGAGCTTTACCTTCTACATTCAATCCCATGCTGCGGGCTGTTCCAGCCACCATGCGCATAGCACTTTCTACTGTAAAAGCATTGAGGTCTGGCATTTTATCCTTCGCGATCGCTTCGATCTGCGTCCAGTTTACCTTACCCACCTTGCTGCGGTTTGGTTCTTTTGAACCTTTTTGCAGTTTGGCTGCTTCCATAAGCTGAACTGCTGCAGGAGGCGTTTTAATAATAAACTCGAAAGACTTATCCGAAAAAACAGTGATGAGAACAGGAAGTACTTTTCCCATTTTGTCCTGTGTACGCGCGTTAAACTGCTTGCAGAATTCCATGATATTGATACCCTTGGAACCGAGCGCGGGACCGATTGGAGGTGCGGGGTTGGCCTGGCCACCCTTGCACTGCAGCTTTACAAAGCCGGTGATTTCTTTTGCCATTTTCTTCGATTTATTGGTTCAAGCGTCCAGGTTCAAGACCTGAACTCCCAAATTCGTCTAACCCTTTGGTCATCTGACTTCAGGGATTTCATTCTACGCTACTTTTAATGTAGCCAAAAAAAGAACTTTTGGGGTCGCAAAGGTAGGGGATTTGTTGGAAAAGAGTGGCAGTTTCCATATAAGTTTCTTAAAAGGAACATAGGTCGTAATTAGCGGGCAGCAGGGGCGCGAGGCCCCCAGAGGTTTCTGTTCGGAGTTTCATTCCATGTTTCGTAATAGCATTAGTTGGTCCCCCCATCTCCTATCCTCCGTTTTCCAAACTGTATCCACTGGAACCGAAGGTAAAAACATACGGTACGTGATAAAATGATCAGCATGCTCTGCAGTAGAGTCATATATGATCAAATCACCTGTCTTCCGGTAATAATAATAAGGAAGCTGGCTGTAGATAAATGGAGGCTGGAAAATTTTTTCTAATTCCCATTTAAAAAAACGGGCATCTGCAACGATAGAAATGGTATCAGGTCGGGCAAAATATATCAATGGACCCTGGTAATGTGTTGTCAGTTCATTCACAACAGGGCGGTATTTGTATCCCCGAATGGTATCTGCTCGCTCAGGTAACAGCACCCATGAATACGATAATCGCAAAACAATTAATCCAAAAGCCAGTAGCCAGACGCGATTTGTCTTTATTTCAAAAAATAAAAAACCAATCAGGGAAGAAAGAAGTGCACAAATAATGGCCCCAAATAAATTTAATCCCGCCACGAATGCTACAACGACCAGCGCTGCAGCGAAAGTGAAAAACAAAAAACGGGAATAACCGATGTACTGATCAAGCTTTTTCGAAAAACCATTTTGAAAGGCATCGAAGATGTGCGCGAGCAATAATGAAAAGAAAGGAAGGAACATATATGTATACCGCAATTTCAACTTGCCAGTAAACCAGTATACCCAAATATTAAATACAATAAATAAAATGGAAAACCTCACAAGCGGATTGTTCCATACATACCTGATTTTTTTACTGAATAATAAAAGCATTAACAATGACCAGGGCAACAATCCCTTGATTTGTTCCAGTGGAAATCCAAGTGTTTTATCCCAGATTTTTCCACCTGCTTCGCCGAGTGCAGTTTTGCGCAGCGATTCATTTAAGAGGTTTACGAGCAACCTTGGCGCAGAAGAATAGGTATCATACAACAATAAGTAACCTCCCGCGATGAGAGAAAAAATTAAAATACCTGCAAGGTGTGCCCAATGAAAAAGCAGTTTCCATCTTTTTGCATAGACAACCCAGGCGGTCAAAGTCAATCCCTGGAAAACAATGGATGGAAACCCTTTCGTTAAAAATCCAACTGCGCAGAAAAAATAAGAAGACAAAAAAAGCATCAACCATTTTTGCTGCTGGTGAAAATGAAAGATGCAGACAACCTGCATGTAAACAATAAAGCCATAAAAAATATCGATCTCTCCTCCATTCTCAAGTCCATAAAAAAATATTTCTCCGCCCGTTGCAAGAAAAACACTTGATAATGCCGCGATCTGCGTATTCGAATACCTGCGCACCACTAGAAAATTTATCGCAGCCCAAATCAGGATAAACAATAAAGATGGTAATCTGACTACCCATTCTGCAGTGGATCCGGTTAAATGCATAACACCAGCCATCACCCAGTTATACATGGGTGGTTTGTTGTAATAATCCCAACCAAACATTGTAGGCACGATGTAATTGCCGGATTCGATCATTTCAATTGTAACAAGAGCACGACGGGGTTCTTCACCTTCCAATTCAGGGTAGCCCAGATTGACAAGCACTGCAATGATGTAAAGTAAAATGGCAGCAGCAATTAAGGTGTTTTTATTCTTGTTGATCCACTGATTCATTAGGAAGGATGAGGGACAAAGAAAAAGCTGATCTTTCGATCAGCTTCATTTTATTAAAAGTATTTTGAAATAAATGCCTAACTCAATTTTTCTACCTGCATATAATTCAATTCAACAGGCGTTGATCGTCCGAAGATCTTTACAGTGACTTTCAGTTTTTTCTTTTCATCATTCACTTCTTCTATCACACCATTGAAATCATTGAATGGTCCTTCGATGATCTTGATGGTTTCACCTACAATGAATGGCTCACTCATGCTTACGCCACCTGCTTCAGCCATTTCATCCATCTTACCGAGCATTTTGTTCACTTCTGCTCTGCGCAATGCAATTGGATTTTCTTTTCCAAGAAAATGAATCACATTGGTAGTATTCTTAATTGTATCACGCAGATCATCGCTCAGTTTCCCTTCGCAGATCTCGATCATTACATACCCTGGATAATAGTTACGCTCGCGCATTACTTTTTTACCATTCTGCACCTTGTAAACTTTCTCCACGGGCAGGAATACCTGCTTTACGACTTCACCATGACCTCCTCTTGAAATCTCCTTATCCAGGTACTCCTTCACCTTGCGTTCCTTTCCGCTAACCACCCGCAACACATACCATTTGGTATCTTCTTTTTGGGCAACCTGTTGCTCTTTCGAATCAGTTGTTTCCATCAATTAGAACGTTTTATAAATGAAGTTTAATGCACCGGATGCTGCAGTGTCCATCAACCAAACCATTGCGGTGATTACAAGTGTTGCCACGAGAACGATCATTGTTGATTGTTGCAATTGTGTCCAGGTAGGCCAGGTCACTTTCTCCATGAGTTCTTTATAGGACTCGCTGAAGTATGTTGAAATCTTATTCATATAGATGTTTGTTGTACAGGTATTATACCTGATGTTGCACGGGCGGAGAGATTCGAACTCCCATCAACGGTTTTGGAGACCGCTATTCTGCCATTGAACTACGCCCGTATTTTATTAAAAACTAAAAAAATCTTTCCCCGCTATTCTGCCTCCCGATAGCTATCGGGAGAACTACACCCGTATTTTAATAAGAACTATTTTTCTCTTCTGATTTGATTACACGGATTAAGACAGATTACACAGATACCTTTAAAACATTTCGAAACTGGCTGATAGTATCGAAGTGTTCTCTTTCTCTTTCTCTTTCTGTTTCTCTTCCTCTTTCTCTCCTCCTTCCCCCGTAGAAAGCTAAAAGCTATCCCGGATAGTCCGAGACAGCTTTTAGCGATATAATGTAAAGATAAAAAAATCTGTTACAAAGATCCAGGCCCACAGCTAAAAGCCGAAGCTTAAAGCTTATTTAAGGATCTCGGTTACCTGGCCCGCACCCACTGTACGACCACCTTCACGAATCGCGAATTTCAAACCTTTTTCCATCGCGATTGGCTGAATGAGCTTCACAGTCAATGAAGTATTATCGCCAGGCATAACCATTTCAGTTCCTGATGGAAGTTCAACTTCACCAGTTACATCCGTTGTACGGAAATAGAACTGAGGACGGTATTTGTTAAAGAATGGCGTATGACGTCCACCTTCTTCTTTGCTCAGTACGTAAACTTCACCTTTGAATTCTGTATGCGGAGTAATTGAACCGGGTTTGCAAATAACCATTCCGCGACGGATCTGGTTCTTTTCAATACCACGAAGTAACAATCCAGCATTATCTCCAGCTTCACCTTCATCAAGCAATTTGCGGAACATTTCAACACCGGTAACAGTTGAAGTAAGTGGCTTCTCAATCAAACCAACGATTTCAACGCCTTCACCCACTTTTACTTTACCTCTTTCAATACGACCTGTAGCAACAGTACCACGGCCAGTGATTGAGAATACGTCTTCAACAGACATAAGGAATGGCTGATCGATCGGGCGAGGAGGCAATGGAATGTATGTATCAACTGCTTCCATCAGTTGTTCAACACCTTTAACCCATTTTTCTTCTCCAGCAAGAGCGCCAGTTGCAGAACCCTGGATGATTGGTGTGTTATCACCATCAAAACCGTAAGATGTCAGCAATTCACGGATTTCCATTTCAACAAGTTCCAGTAATTCCGGATCGTCAACGAGGTCAACCTTGTTCATGAAAACAACAATACGAGGTACACCCACCTGGCGAGCAAGCAGGATGTGTTCTTTTGTCTGAGGCATTGGACCATCAGTTGCAGCCACAACCAGGATAGCTCCATCCATCTGTGCAGCACCTGTAATCATATTCTTCACATAGTCAGCGTGACCCGGACAGTCAACGTGAGCATAGTGACGATTAGCTGTTTGGTATTCTACGTGTGCAGTATTGATGGTGATACCACGCTCCTTTTCTTCAGGTGCAGCATCGATCTCATCATACTTCTTCGCAGTTGCCATTCCTTTACTAGCAAGAATACTCGTAATCGCGGCTGTAAGGGTTGTTTTACCGTGGTCAACGTGACCAATGGTTCCAACGTTAACGTGGGGTTTGTCCCTTTTGAAAGTCTCTTTAGACATCTTTATCGGTTTTTAGTTGTGGGATTTACTGTTTTTAATTTGTTACACCCTGTTTGTTGAGTGAAAAGTGAATGGTGAAAAGTGAACTTTAGTTCGAAGAGTGTTTATGAAATTGAACACCCAGCTTTTTACTCATATCATCATTTTACTCTGCACAGATTAACCGGTAACATGGAAAAACTGTGATATATATCTTCAAAAAAATACTTCAATCTACTAAAGAACTTGAGCCGTTAAGGGGAATTAGACCCCAGACCTTCCCGCCAAGGCGGGATGCTCTACAACTTCGCTTTCGCAAAAGAACCGAGCCGTTATGGGGAATTGAACCCCAGACCTCTTCCTTACCAAGGAAGTGCTCTACCACTGAGCTACAACGGCTTAACTCAGTATGAGCAAGTGGAAGTTCTTGTAACTCCCGGCCGTTAAGTGAGAGACGAGTCTTCTCGGCTCAGCCGGGACCACTTATAGCTTCCCACTTTTTTTCAGAGCGGGAGACGAGGCTCGAACTCGCCACCTATAGCTTGGAAGGCTATCGCTCTACCAAATGAGCTACTCCCGCTAATA
>CAZCKF010000158.1:0-7249 GCA_964499155.1 uncultured Chitinophagaceae bacterium | reverse complement strand
TATTAATTTCCGTTTGTGCCTGGGATGCGATCGCCAATAATAATATGGGCAATGCAATAATCTTTTTCATAAAATTCATTTTTTCAATTGTATATATGGTGTTGATGAATTAATTCGTTCCAGCTTCACGACGCGCATCTTCTTTCATTTTTTCATTGGCCGTGATTAAAAAATCTACACGCCTGTTTTGTGAACGGCCAGTTTCATCTTCATTTGAATATTTTGGTGCATTTTCTCCAAAAGCTTTTGTGCTCACTCTTGATGATGCAATTCCCTGCCTTTTTAAATAATTGGCGACAGTTTCTGCACGTCTCTCTGATAAACCTAAATTATATTCATCAGTTCCCGTGTTATCAGTATGTCCCTGGATCTCGATATTTGTATCTGGGTATTTATTTAATACACGTGCAAGTTCATCAAGGTTTTTGACAGTGGTTGAATTAAGGTCTGACTGATCAAAACCAAATAGAACTTTGCTGTTGAATTCTACTACTATTCCTTCACCAACTCTCTCCACTTTTGCTTCGCGTACTTCATCTTCAATTTCTTTTGCTTGTTTGTCCATTTTTCTTCCAATGATCGCACCGGCTGTACCACCGACGGCAGCACCAATAATGGCACCCATGGCAGTATTACCTGCAGCTTTTCCGATAACCGCACCAGCGGCAGCACCACCTGCTGCACCAATCACTGCGCCCTTTTGTGATTTGTTCATTGATTTACAGCTTGCAAATACAATGAGAAGAGAAGATAAAATGAGAGTAAGGTGTCTAATTTGTTTCATAAGTTGTTTTTTGAATGCTGTAAATGGTTCAAATACCATACCCCCTGTTCAAGACTACCTGCAACAAAACGTTAATTTCTTTAACAAGGAGAAGGCTTCAGGCTTCAAGTCACGCTTCGTAAACAATAATTTGAAACAGGATACTTCCTTTAAAGAGCAGAGGTTTACAACATCGCGGTAACTAAGGAACTTTG
Source organism: uncultured Chitinophagaceae bacterium (assembly GCA_964499155.1). GTDB lineage: Bacteria > Bacteroidota > Bacteroidia > Chitinophagales > Chitinophagaceae > CAZCKF01. The sequence goes on along the minus strand of CAZCKF010000158.1, from coordinate 6,271 downwards.
CCGAAGCGAAGCGTTGAAAATTCCTTGAAGCCTGATGCCTGATGCTTGAAGCATCCATAGTTATCTTCGCGCCTCTCTATGTCAAAGAACAAAACAAACGGTATTCACGATCCGCATCCTGATGCAGGATCCATTGAGGTGTATGGTGCACGGGTACACAATCTCAAGAATATTGACATCAATATTCCAAAGAATAAACTCGTAGTAATTACAGGGATTAGTGGAAGCGGAAAATCTTCTCTCGCATTCGATACTATTTATGCTGAGGGCCAGCGGCGCTACATGGAAACATTCGGTGGCTATGCACGCCAATTCATTGGAGAAATGGAAAGACCTGATGTTGACAAGATCATGGGATTATCGCCGGTAATTTCCATCGAACAGAAAACAACGAATAAAAATCCACGATCAACGGTTGGTACCATTACAGAAATATATGATTTCCTGCGACTGTTGTTTGCAAGGATTGGTGAAGCCTATTCTTATAACACAGGCAAAAGAATGGTGAAGTGGAGTGAAGATGAAATTGTACAGAATATTTTCAAGCGATTTAAAAATCAAAAAATATCTGTACTCGCCCCAATCGTGCGTGGAAGGAAAGGACACTACCGTGAATTATTTGAAGAGATCAGGAAGAAAGGTTTTTTAAAAGTGCGTGTTGATGGTGAAATAAAGGACCTGGTGCCGAAAATGCAGGTTGACCGTTACAAAATCCATGATATTGAAGTTGTGATCGATCGGATGAAAGTGTCGGATGATATGCGCGTACGCATCAGCCAGAGTGTACAACAGGCGTTGAAAATGGGAAAGGACCTGATGTATATTTTATTTGAAACAGAATTTCCTGTAAATGTTACTGTCGCAGATGTTGCAACATACAGCAAACAATTGATGTGTGAGGACACAGGGATCAGTTATGAAGAACCATCACCAAATTCTTTTTCATTCAACTCACCCTATGGAGCATGCCCAACGTGTAAAGGTCTTGGCCAGGTTTACCGTGTTAGCATGGAAGCTGTAATACCAGATTATGAACTTAGTATTAACGAGGGTGGTATTGCGCCGCTCGGAGAAGAACGTGATGCTTATGTTTTCCGGCAGGTTAAAGACATTGCAAAAAAGCACAGGATCAGCCTTGATAAACCATTGAAAGAACTGCCCAAAAAATCATTGAATATTTTATTGTATGGATCAGAAGAGGCCCGTGACACCACGGATATTGATTTTGATGATGTAGCCGCTTCAGGAAATATTTATACCACGGATTTTGAGGGTATCGTTAACCAGATAAGGCGATGGTTCGCAGGAGGTACAAGTGAGGCAATTCAACAATGGGCAGAAGGGTTTATGGAACTAGCCACTTGCACAACATGTAAAGGAGCGCGATTAAAAAAAGACAGCCTTTGGTTCAAACTCGACAACCAGAATATTTCACAGTTGAGTGACAGAAATCTCGATAAACTTGCAGTCTGGTTTAAGGATATTGAATCAAGATTAAATGATAAACAGAATATAATTGCCAAGGACATTCTAAAAGAAATTCGCGAACGATTGCAATTTTTACTGGATGTTGGATTGAATTATCTCACCCTGAACAGACCATCCAGGACACTGAGTGGAGGTGAATCACAGCGAATAAGACTTGCTACACAAATTGGTTCTCAACTCCAGGGAATCACTTACATACTCGATGAGCCATCCATTGGTTTGCATCAACGCGACAATCACCGGTTGATCGATGCATTGAAAAACTTGCGGGATATCGGCAACAGTGTACTTGTTGTGGAGCATGACAAGGATATTATGCTGGCAGCAGATCACTTAATTGATATCGGGCCGCGTGCAGGTTTTCATGGTGGTAAAATTGTTGCCGAAGGAAAGCCAAATGAAATGCTGGCACTTTCGACCCTGACTTCTGGTTATTTAAATGGTGAACACAAAATTGAAATACCCAAAGAGCGCAGGAAGGGAAATGGAAAGATTTTAAAATTGAATGGCGCAACAGGAAATAATTTAAAAAATGTAAGTGTTTCCCTGCCACTTGGAAAATTTATAGTTGTAAGCGGTGTAAGTGGAAGTGGTAAATCAACGCTCATCAACGAAACATTGTATCCCATTCTTGCTAAACATGCTTATGGATCACGCGGAGTTGCGATGCCGCATAAATCCATTTCAGGATTACAACATATCGATAAGGTGATCGAGATTGACCAGTCGCCCATTGGAAGAACACCACGAAGCAATCCTGCAACCTATTGTGGTTTCTTTACAGATATCAGAACATTATTCGCCTCCGTTCCTGAAGCCAAAATTCGCGGCTACACTGCTGGTCGCTTTTCTTTTAATGTAAAAAGCGGACGATGCGATCTCTGCGAGGGCGGTGGCATGCGTGTGATTGAAATGAATTTCCTGCCTGACATTTATGTGCATTGTGAAAAATGCAATGGCCGCCGGTACAATCGTGAAACTCTCGAGATTCGATACAAAGGAAAATCTATCGCCGATGTTTTAGAAATGACAGTTGAAGAAGCAACTGAATTTTTCCAGGCAGTTCCATTTATTTACAGGAAAATAAAAGTGCTGGAAGAAGTTGGACTTGGATATATCACGCTTGGCCAGTCAGCAGTTACATTGAGTGGAGGAGAGGCGCAACGCGTAAAACTCTCAACTGAATTAGGAAAACGTGATACAGGAAAAACATTTTACATACTGGATGAACCAACGACAGGACTGCATTTTGAAGACATCCGTCATTTGCTGGACGTATTAAACAAACTCGTCGATCGTGGCAATACTGTTTTAGTCATTGAACACAACATGGATGTGATAAAAGTCGCTGACCATGTAATCGATCTCGGTCCGGAAGGCGGTGATGGAGGTGGCGAAATTTTATTTGAAGGAACTCCTGAAGAATTAGCTCAGGTTAAAGACAGTCACACCGCGAAGTTTCTGAAACCTGAACTAATTGCTTGAGGTTTCAGGCTTCAGGCTTCAGGTCTCAAGCTTCAAGGCATTGTAGAAGCTGCGCATCGAATATCGCCCATTGATTGGGAAAATTTGAAGATGCTATTTTTTGGTAAACCCTTTCTCTTGGAATGAATGTCCAATTTTCAATATTCAATTCTCAATGTTCAATTTATACAGATAATAGGGTTTTTTAATTATAAACGACTGGCCCCGGAGGGGCCATCTCTTTGTAGTTCCACCAAAAATCAATTGTACAATTTTTTTCAATCGTTATGGACAACCGACATAATTGAATATTAATATTCAATTATCAATTCTTAATATCCAATTTTGGGAATGTGATTTCTATTTGTGTAGTCTTGAAGCCTGAAGCATGAGGCTTGTAGCTTTCAACCGGGGAACCCGGTTGGTGGCAGGAAGTGATTAGAAAAATCTTTGGTTTGAAGCAGAATCCGGCCTGTTCTTCATTCGGATATTTGATTTTACCAATTTTCCTGCCGACGGGTCTTAGTTATGGCGTTAAAAAGAACTCGGTTTTGGGTGACGACCATATTGTCCAATAAGGAGGTCAGAGAGTGTTTAATAAAATTTTTAACTATGAGAGTACCAATAGAGAACGGATTAGGTTTTGATCAACCAGGTATTGAATTTTATTAAGCTCTCTGCCCTTATTGGAACAGCGTTGCGTGAATGTTACTTCACAATTATTTTTCCTCTGTCGATGCTTGTATCGTTATAAAAAACATCGTACATGTAAACTCCTTTTTTCAATCCGCTGATCTGCTTTTTTTCTTTCTCCTTCAATTTCATGTTGTGCATCATTGTTCCTTCAAGGTCGAATACATAAAACTGTACTTCCTTAAGACGACTATCACCGTGGTTGATATACAACACACCATTCAATGAAGGATTGGGGAAAATGCGGATGTTTGTTTTGCGTGCAACATTCACATCGTCATGAAACATGATGACGTCTGCAGAATTATTATTTCCTGCAATACCAGTCAGCAGGAAAGCTGCTGATACAATGCCGAGCTTTAACCGGGCATGCGGTACATGGATAATCAGTTTCATAAGGTGTTAGTTGTGCTACTGGATTAATAATATGCAGGGCATCTCAACTGCCTTAATGCACTATTGTTACCATTCAATCTCCATCCGAAACGAATTACGGTGTGGAAGAATGCATCATTTTCAGTTGCGTCTCCACGCTGGTACGTTTGGATCTCATCTGGGTTTGTAACTGCACCCTGATAAAAACCACGGTAGTACAAGCGCTTTGCATTTGCAGCATCTGCTGATGGCAAATACAAATCAAACAGGTTTGGATCAACATAACCTGTACTCACATCGTCCATATGATCGGTAAATATTTTTCTGTGCAGTACTTCCATACCCACATACATATTTTCCTTGATGTAATATTTGAAGCCACCACCCATGGGTACTTCAATCTGTTTTAATGAATATTCCCTGCGCTGCGGATATTCAGCAAACCCTTGTCCCTCGAGACGCAGAGGATGCAGTTCAACCCAGTTGCCATCTAATTCAGCTTTCGGATTGAATTTGAATCCGCCAATACCTCCAATAAGGAAGGGTCTGAATTTACCCTGAAGTCCTTCGTAATCTTCGAATGGTACTGTTGGATAAATTTCAGCAGCGAGATAAATTTCTGTTACTGCAGATTTGAAACTGAGATTACGCATATGCCTGTCTGCGGCTGCGCGATCTTTATTTGGTGCTTCTGCATCATTTCCTTCAACAACTCCATGGTTGGCAGCAAGCCTGAAACCAATAAATTCTGTTGGATAATAATTGATGTAGAGACCTTTACTGATTTTGATCAGTGGGATGTCAACGTCTTTTACAAACGGTTTACCAACACCTTGTGTTCCGCCGAGGTCACCAAGAAAAAACATCGGACCAAAGCCGAGGCCTATTTCCCATTTTCCATCGCCGGTTGTGATTGATTGTGACCTGGTTGATTGAGTAGATAAGACGAGGACACAGATTAGTACGGCTGAGCGTACAATGTGTACAAATGTTCTCATAGATAAAAGATTTCGGTTTTCTATTGGATACTTGAATCAGGCGACAAAATAGAAAACAAAAACAGAAAGTCAAATATGCAGTACGAAAAAAATTATTGTGTAATTAAAAATGAGTTGAATTACGTAGGAGATTTACGACACATTTTTAATCATTGATATATGTTGTATGCCGTCTTCTAAATAGATATCACTGACTTGTGAGAAGCCTAATGCTTCATAAAAATTTTTAAGATATAACTGCGCACCAATTTTTATTGGTGTTCTTTGAAACAGTCGATACAAATGATCGATCGATTGAACCATCAGTTCTTTGCCCAATCCTGTTCTTCGTGCATGCGGTGACGTTACCACGCGACCGATTGATGCCTGTTCATACGCAACGCCGGGTGGTAGTATGCGCGTATACGCAACTAATTTATTATCAAACAATCCCATTAAATGATATGATTGCTGATCCTTGTTGTCCATGTCCTGGTAAGGACAATTCTGTTCAACGATAAACACTTCGTTGCGCAGTTGGAGAATGGAGTACAACTCGGCGGGTGATAGTTCGTTGAAAGATTTTATTTCCCACGAAACTGAACCCATGAGCTCCGATTTCTGCTGGTCAGATAAGTGTATGGCTTGTGAAATGTTTGCTCGCATGGTGAATTATATAAACACGGATTATTTGGATTAAGCCAGGATTTCACGGGTTGTTTAATGGATTAAATGGATAGCGTCAATCTCCTATAAAATTCACTTTAACGTCTCCAACAGCCAAAAGCCAACAGCTTTATCATACTTAAAAGATTATTCGATGCTACAAATAATCTTTACTCACCAATTCCACTTTGATGTCTCCAACAGCCAACAGCTAAGAGCTTCTATCATCTACCCGCTACAGTTGGTACCACCGCTAAACTCTCATTTCCACCCGCATTCACACTCTGCACTGCAAAAAAATAATTATCCTTTGAATAGGGCAATGTAATGGTCAACTCCTTTGTAAATATTTTTTTCTGCCATACAGGGCTTGTTGTTTCGCGTAATAAAACAAAATATCCATCAACATTTCCTGTTAGCGGTGCCTTCCATGTCAGTATTGTATTGTTGGTTAACCTTCTCACTTCGATCCTTACTTCCTGCGGTATGGCTGGTGCTTTCACCAGTGAAGCAAGTGCAGACAAATTCATCGCCGTGTTTTTCCGGAGATATTCAAAGTCCATGAACTCAATGAGATCACCATATTGAATTCCATTTTCCACTCGAAC
>CAZCKF010000157.1:0-7252 GCA_964499155.1 uncultured Chitinophagaceae bacterium | reverse complement strand
TGGGTAGAAAAGCAATCAGCATTACACCTTCATTCAGGTATGGATTCAACAACGAACATTTTAATGCATATGTTTCTGCTGGTTATCAATTCGGAAAAAAGTATTTAAATGCGATTTCAGTTTCAGGAGGAAAACGTGTATTTCAGTTTTACAACCAGAGCCTTCAAGGTGAAGGCGGTGCAACATTTGCTGTTTTGTTGTTTGAAAGAAACCGTAGAAAAATTTATGAAGCCTGGTATGGCCGACTCGGATTTTCAAAAGCACTGGGTGAGGGATTCAGTTGGGGAATAACAACACAGTTCCAGGATCGAATTCCCTTACAGAATACAACCGATTATACCTGGTTTGACAAGAAAAGCCATTCCTTTACTCCCAATTACCCTGAGGAATTTACTGGTCCTGCATTTGTTGCACACCAGGCTTTTTCTGTCACAACTTCAGTTTCATGGAGACCTGGTACCCGATATGTAGAGTTTCCTGATCGCAAGTACAGCATTGGTTCAAAGTATCCATTGTTTGTATTAACCTATGTAAAAGGAATTGATAATGTGTTTGGCAGTGATGTGGATTATGATCGCTGGAGATTTTCAATTTCAGATAATTTCAATTTCAAACTTGCAGGCAGATTTCAGTACAATATTTCAACCGGGGGATTCTTAAATAAAAAGAAGGTGCAGATTCCCGATTACTTTCATTTAAATGGCAATACTTCAGAAATAGCTGCCAATTATATGACGAGTTTCCAGATGTTGCCACATTACAAAATGAGCAATACAAATAAATGGAGCCATGTTGGTTTTGTTGAGTATCATTTAAATGGATTAATCACCAACAAAATCCCGGTAATTAAAAAACTTAATTGGCACATTGTTACTGGTGGAAATGCATTCTACAGCAATCGAAATATGAATCATTACGAAATATTTGCAGGTCTTGAAAATGTGTTTCGCATCATCAGGGTGGATTATGTGAAAGCTATACAAAACGGCCGGCCATATCAGCAGGGGATAAGGTTAAGTTTTGGTGGGCTTACAACTGGTCGAATTGACGATTGACTTTAAATTTTCAAATGCAGCCTAAATTTGCATGATGGGCGTTCTCCACAATCGTGTGTCTCAAAAAGAATTGAAGGAAAGGCTTTACCAGGAAAATGAACCAAGGAAAACACTTTCATTTTACCGCTATTTCCATATCGCGGATCCAAAGATTTTTCGGGACGAATTGTACAAACAAATGAATGCACTGAAAGTATTTGGTCGCATTTATGTTGCCCATGAGGGCATCAATGCGCAGGTGAGTGTGCCGGAAAGTTTGTTTGAACAGTTTAAAGAAATGTTGAATGCCATTCCTGGACTTGAAAACCTTCGTCTGAACATAGCGGTGGATGATGACGGAAAATCATTCTGGGTTTTAAAGATCAAAGTGCGCGATAAAATTGTTGCCGATGGAATAAAGGACCCTTTATTTGACATGCAAAATCGGGGCAGATATGTTGATCCCATATCATTCAACAAACTAACAGAAGATCCTGACACTATTGTGATCGACATGCGCAATCATTATGAATTTGAAGTGGGGCATTTTGAAAATGCAATCGAAATTCCCAGTGATACATTTCGTGAACAATTGCCCATCGCAGTTGATATGATGAAAGACAGCAAGGACAAAAATATCATCATGTACTGCACGGGTGGAATACGATGCGAAAAAGCATCCGCCTACATGCTGCATCATGGTTTTAAAAACGTATTCCACCTCGAAGGGGGAATTATTAATTACGTGCAACAGATCAGACAACAGGGATTGCCATCAAAATTCATTGGTAAAAACTTTGTGTTTGATGACAGACTGGGTGAACGGGTTACTGATGATGTGATTGCAACCTGTCATCAATGTGGACGTGCTGCAGATACACATGTAAATTGTGCGAATGAAGGTTGTCACCTTCTTTTTATACAATGTAAAGACTGCCGGGTAAAGTATGAAGGATGTTGTTCAACAGAGTGCCAGTCGATATTACACCTGCCCGAAGAAGAAAAAAAAGTAGCTCGTAAGGGTAAACCCTCACGCAATGTGTTCAACAAATCCCGCTCACGATTGGACAAGCTTAAATAGCTGAAATTCAGGAATTTACGGCACTTAAATTGATATCATATTTAGACAATAATTCCTGATTTTTTCGTTGAAAAATGATAAAATCGTTTATACATCACGTTTAATCCTTAAATCCAAATCATTTTATCCACGTCTTATCAACTTTCGATTTTATTTTATAATTTACCTATCCCGAGTCCTATTTAACAACCTACTGCCACGTATGAAAACTAAAGGCCGACCCATCTTCCCCTTTCAGGAAAAAGTACGCACCTTATCCATAAGTGTACAGTCCTGGCCTTCTCTCGTTGGTCACTTCCTCTCATCCTTACGATCTGTTCATGTTCTCTCCTATAAAACAGTTGTTTCATCTGGATTACCAGGATTTGTTTCCCTGATCAAAACGGTAGGAATTAATGAATCGATGGATGAATTTGAAAGAAGGAAACTTGGGATCTTCAACCTGCTCAATTTCTTCGGAGTTATCAGTGGTATCATTTTCCCTCTTGTTTGCATATTCGATCAACAGAAACTGCCAGCACATGCATGGGTCAGTACAATGTTTCCTCCATTGATCAGTCTTACTGTGTTATTGCTCAACAACAGGCAGAAATATGGAGTGGCACTGGTAACCTATTTTATTTTATACCCTATTGCCACCAGTATGATCTACCTGGGTGGCATCAATATGGGAATTGAATTGTTCTTCATTTTGTATGGTATCCTTTCCGTGTTTTTCCTGCAGGATATCAGCTACATGATATTTTCTGCAAGCTTTTCGATGGTAAGTTATTTTATGCTCAGTGTAGCATGGAAAAAATATACTTACGATTTCGAGGCAATTAATTATCCTTTCTTTCTTTTCAACCAGGCCATTGCAATCCTGTTTATTTTCTATGGATTGTTCCTGGTAAAACAGGAAAACCACGGCTACCAGCGGAATTTGTTACAGAAATCTGATGACCTGCTCAAAAAGCATCGGAAGATCAAAAAGCAGAAAAAGATCATTGCTGAAAAAGCAAAGCTCTTAACGAAACAAACAGAAGAGCTGATCGAATTGAATGCAGTAAAAAACAAATTGTTCTCAGTTATATCTCATGACCTTAAGTCACCGATGTATGCGCTGCGCAACCTTTTCAGGAACATGCAGCAGCATAATATGCCGGCTGAAGACATCAAGGAAATGATCCCAGAGATCGTAAATGACCTGAATTATACAACCACATTGATGGAAAACCTCCTTCAGTGGGCAAAGACACAGATGACTGCAGACGCTATTGATCGCAGAAAAGTAGATATCACGAAGATCACTGAAGAAGTTATAAATGTCGTGAAGCGACAGGCTGAAGCAAAAAAGATATACATCGAAAACAAAATCAATCGGCCACTCTATGTTGTTGCCGATGCAGATATGATCAATACAGTCCTGCGTAATCTCGTTTCCAATGCTATTAAATTCACTCCTGAAAACGGGAATATCTCTGTGGGTTCAAGCTGCAATTCAAATGTGGTTGAAATTTTCGTAAGCGATTCGGGAACAGGCATGAGTGATGAAACACTTGAAAAAATCCAGAACAACGAGTTTTATACCACCAGGGGCACTTCAAATGAAACGGGTACCGGTCTTGGTCTGATGTTGTGTAAAGAATTTGTTGCAAAGAATATGGGTACCATGAAAGTGACTACAAAACTGGGAGAGGGTAGTGTATTTTCATTTACATTACCAATAAGCGCGTAACCAAACAATCACTATAACACCAACAAACCCGGGCTTTGCTCGGGTTTTGTGCATTTAGTGGGAGAAGCAACTGGCAACTGGCAAAAGAAAAAAGGTTAAAGATAAAAGCAAAAAGAAGGTGCAAATGGAAAACCAATGAAAAAACTCTTTGCATGAATGTTTAATGGGAGGAATTTTGAAATCTTGAAATCTAGAAATTAAAAAGCGCTCTCTCATTTAAAGCTATTATCATCACACCCATAACTACTAAAAAATATACGGTGCTGAATAATACCAGGTGTCGCAATCTTTTAAAAACAAAATAACCAGCGAGCGGAATCAGTTGCAATGCATGCATCCCAAAAAAATGCGCAGCCCGCAGATCTCCATATTTGGTTGACCAGTTTACAACGGGCAAACCCTCTCCACCATCTGGCGCACCTACGGTATGAGAAAGTTGCGAGGCCATTATTCCACCTTCAAAAGAAAATATAATGAAGAAGATCAAACCGAGACGAATGCCCCATAAATAGGTTTGAGAAATAGAAAATTGCTTTTGCTTAAAAAATAAATAGGTTATATAAACTGTCCACAATACAAGCAAGGTGATTGCAACACCCATCAGCGAAAAAAGAATGGAATACAATGGTGTTGAAATATTAAAATGGGACATTCGGCCATTCGCAGCCTGCCATACAACCACGAATTGTTCAAATGTCATTACAATTACCACCATGATTGAAAAAGCCCGAACCTTATTTTGTTTATCCAGGTAAAACATCAACCATCCCATTGTCCACGAAAAAATGGCAACTGAGAAAAAAAATTTCATGGGTTTGATCCAGGCATTGATTCCGAGAACTTGTGTATTATCTGCAAAACTCAGAACGATGCTCAGCCCTCCTCCGATAATAAATGCCCATCCGAAATAATAAAGGATGGCATTTCGATTTTTCAATTCCTTCAGCCATGAGATCATGTCAATAATTTTCTGAGAAATAACGTCTGGTGTTGAACCAACGAGCCAGAAGGTATAAAAGCAAACCGATTGGACCAAGCAGGAAAGTGAAAATCATACAGGGAATAACGATCCAATTTGAAACCCCGAGTTTTAATGCGTTTTTCCTGATAAATAAACCTGCCAGTAAATCGAAGGCGAGATAATGAACCCATCCGGCCAGCAATAATTTTGGGTTATCGAATATTTTACGAATACCTGTCAGTGAACTGAATCCTGATGCATCTGAAATTTTGAATTCCGTTACAATCAGCCATGCATATAAAACACCTAATAATGCCACAATAATTCCAACAACGAACCTGTCTGCATTTTCCCAGAATGGAATGATGAGAAGCACGATCCAGCCGATCAGTGCGATCATGTTTGCAATGTTGAATATGGTTTCTGGAGACATGGCTTGTAGTTTGTGGAAGATTGATATTTGAGTGAGTGGTGAGTAGTGAGTAGTGAATAGTTTAATTCAATTCGAAATTTCATGTTTCATTTGATCTTATGTTGATTGAAAAGTTATGAATATTCAATGATGCATACTCTTTTCTATACGATTGCGATCATCATTTAAAAATTACAAATTAGATATAGTCATTTTCGAAAGGAAGATTCGCTCTAATCACACCTATTGACAATCGATTTTTCCGGGTTATAGTAAACGATCAATATCATAATGACTTTTCAAACTTATCTCACCAATTGACTATTGACTATTCACTACCTCGGATAGGTCAGCGTCTGCAACACTTCATTTATCCTCCCCATTAGTTCCTCGGTATCGAGATTGATCGGTACAAATTTTTGCCCGGTAACTTTCTCAAACAATTCAATGTAGCGTTTCGAAATGGTTTCCACCCATTCGTCGCTCATTTCAGGAACTGACTGGCCTTCCTTGCCCATAAAATTATTTGCGATCAGCCATTCTCTCACAAACTCTTTGCTTAGTTGTTTTTGTCTTTCAGAACGTATTTGCCTTTCTTCGAATCCATCAGAATAGAAATAGCGGGAAGAATCCGGAGTATGAATTTCATCCATCAAAATAATCTCATCACCAATCTTCCCAAATTCATATTTCGTGTCCACGAGTATTAAGCCTTGTTTACCAGCAATTTCTTTTCCGCGCTGAAAGAGTTTAAGTGCATATGATTTTATTTCTTCCCATTCTTCTTCGGTTGCCAGTTGCCTTGCAATGATCTCATCAGGTGATATATCCTCATCGTGTCCCAGTTCGGCCTTTGTGGATGGAGTAATGATTGGATCGGGGAAAAAATCATTTTCCTTCATTCCATCTGGCATTGGTGCGCCACAAAGTGATCGCTTCCCTTCCTGGTAAGTTCTCCATGCATGACCGGTCAGGTTTCCACGTACCACCATTTCAATTTTAAATGGCTTGCATTTTTTACCAATTGAAGCATTGGGTGCAGGAACGTTCAATAACCAGTTTTTACAGATATCGCTCGTCGCTGACAGCATCCATGCAGCAATCTGGTTCAGTACCTGACCCTTAAAGGGAATTAGTCTTGGAAGAATAACGTCAAAAGCGGAAATTCTGTCCGAGGCGATCATCACCAGCCAGTGATTATCGATGGTGTAAACATCGCGCACCTTGCCCTGGTAAAAATCTGTCTGGTTTGGAAAGATCAGGTTGGACATAATCGAATATACAAACCAGTTAAATAATCGTTCGTTGAAACAGTGTTTATAGATGTCAACAACTTATCCTTACTCGTTAAAAACTAAATTTTTACATAAAATGCACAATGTTTATTTTTCCCCCTGATTCAAACTAAAAAACAAACTATTTATGAGAAAATGCTATCGCTATCTGGCCGCATGGCTAATGGCCGGCATGTTTTCGATTGCTGCCTTCTCTCAAAGCGTGACCATTTCAGGTAATGTGCGCGACGCTGCGTCCAAACAAAATGTTCCGGCGGTTTCTGTGAGTGTGAAAGGTGGTACAACGGGAACGTATACTGATGACCGCGGAAATTTCCGCATCACAGTTCCGCAACTTCCGGTTACACTGGTTATTTCTTCTGTTGGTTATGAACAGCAGGAAGTAAATGTTACCAATGCTTCTGATATTCAAATTGAATTTGTTCCTGGCGGATTGATGGGTGAGGAAGTAGTCCTAGCTGCAACACGTACTCCGCAAAGAATTCTTGAATCCCCGGTTTCTATTGAAAGGATGAACAACACTTTCATTCGCAATGTGGCAGTACCAAACTACTACGATGCAACAGCAAACCTGAAGGGAGTTGACCTGACTACGTCAAGTCTCATGTTTCGCACCATTAGTACGCGTGGATTCAATGGAAGCGGAAACCTTCGATTCAATCAACTCGTGGATGGAATGGATAACCAGGCACCGGGTTTGAATTTTTCTGTTGGAAGCATTATTGGCCCAACTGTTCTGGATGTAGACAATG